>JAAEPP010000485.1 GCA_024232495.1 Flavobacteriaceae bacterium | reverse complement strand
ATATTATGTTTTCAGCGAAATATAAACACGCCTTAAGAAGGCCCTGTAGACTAAACATTGCCCTGCAAGTTACTGGTATGCGAAGGCTGTGAATAATGTCAATAAGAAATAATTTGGCGGATTTCAACAATTCGGGGCAAAAAGATATAGGGTATAGATAGTTTTAAATAGGCCTATTATATGCAGAATTGAATTCTCTATCGTTTGAGGTACGGAAGAAGTTTCTACGATGAATACTTAAGGTGTAAATCACAATTTTCAAACGCGATAATGTTGATAAATGCGTAAACTCATAACTTAGCCATTATCATAGGTTGATTTTTTATCCAATTGAAATAACAAACGTACAAACGATAGGTAAAAACTGACTCATTTGATATAAACAAGTATATGAGTTGATAGACCAGTCATTGATTTTTATTGACTGTTAGACTTTAAAGAAAGCAATTGAAGTGCAGCTTAATTTTGCTAATGAATGCTTTTCCATTTAACTTTTCTTATGTCAATCTATGACTCTTCTTTCGGCTGCTTTTGTAAGGAACAACTAACCTAGCCCTATTACTACCGGGGGGGGGCATTAAGGGCGCGTGGCAAATCAGCCTTTACATTTAATTGTTTGCTCACTAAGATGTAAACTCATTAACATCTCAGAAAAATGTTTTCAAACCAAGAGAATGTTCTCCACAACCAAATGTAATAATCCGTCTCAGAGTAAAAACAGATGGTTTGATAGTGAGTGCAAAAACAAGAAACAGAGTCTAAATAGTGGCGGAAAATGTATGAGCAAAATTTAAGAATTTTCCAACATTTTGAGTCCAGCTCTCTACCAGGAGAATTACGTCAAGCCTATTTTCAACAAAGAAGAGAATATAAAAAACTTATCAAAAATAAACGCCAGTCGTTTCTTGACACAGACAAAAATAAACTTTAGTCCCTAAATTCCGAGTCACCTAAATTAGTTTGGAAAGTGAAGCGAAGGAAGGAAAAAAACAGATTTAGATTTTTGAAGCCCCCATATTTTTACGTGAAGCGTTATTTGGCGTATTATCGCGCGTGATTCCATGATTTAGATATTATTTCCGGTTCGTGAATCCAATAATCCCTCGTGCAATGTGATTTGTTGAAATTGTGGTCGTTACTCCGTAAAAATGAGTTTTAAAGTGCGTGATCGCATGACGCGTTCTGGTCGTTAAAATTTTCTTGCATAATCTCGGTCCTTACAAATTTTCACTGTTCAAATACTTCTTCTTGCAGCTTTGAAGCCAAATATCGAAAAGATCGTGAAACTTCGATCAGGATTCAGGAAGTGAGAGCCATGATTCATATTTTGAAAAATGGAAAATCGCCTTGCCTTGATATGATCAGTGCCGAACTGTTGAAAAGCCCAAGGGGCATAAAAATAACAAAAAAGTGTACGAGATTTTTGTGATTTTTTGTGATTTTTTTGTGATTTCTAT
>JAAEPP010000484.1 GCA_024232495.1 Flavobacteriaceae bacterium | reverse complement strand
TGTTATAAGCCTAAAAACAATGTAAAAGAACCTGTTATTAATGTTGGTGATGTTGTTCTTTTGAAGGATGAACAAAGTAAAAGATCATTTTGGAAGCTGTGCAAAGTTATGGAGTTGATCACTGGAGCTGATGGGAGTGTAAGATCTGTTAAGGTACAGGTAGGAGGTAAAAATGGTAAGATCTTTAGAAGACCCTTGAAGCTATTAATTCCATTAGAAATTCATAGTAAGGATCAAAGCACCAGCGCTAACGCAAATAAGACTAACGTAAGGAACGCAACGCAAGAACAGGCAAATCTGCAACATCGCGCAAGCATTAGGCCCAAACGTACTGCCGCAGTAGTAGGAGAGTTGTTAAGAAGAGACGTTAATTAAAATTTGTAGTTTATTGTAGTTTATCGCTTTTATATGTATACTCGTATTTTAGAAGTTAAAGTTATGTTATCGTTTGTAATGATTTGCAAGCAAATCAATGGGGGAGTATGTTGTGAAGGTATATCCGGTTACGCATAACTCGTTCCCAAACCTCTTATTGTATCACG
>JAAEPP010000483.1 GCA_024232495.1 Flavobacteriaceae bacterium | reverse complement strand
GAGATTGGGTTTAGTGCAGTGGAAAGGGGGTCTTTTATAAGAAATTGGGTGAAACTTGTATGGGGGGCTAATTTTTCACTAAGCTTGATGGGGAACTGTAAGGACCCCCCGCTGTAATAAGTATTAAGCTGTTCCCATGGACAGAACTGTTGTGAAATGTATGTTTACAACGTTTTAGAGCTAACAGGATCGTTTTACTCCATGCGAAAGGCGTACTTTATAAGAAATTGAGGTGAACTCTTACTGTGGGGCTAATTTGACAGTAAGTTTTATTAGGGACCATAAGAAACCCTCCGTGTAATAAGCTCTAGGCTGTTCCCATGGACAGAACTGTTGAAAAACGTAGGTTTACAACATTTTAGAGCGAGCAGGATCGTTTTATTCCATGCGAAAGGCGTACTCTATAAGTAATTGAGGGGAACTCTTATTGTTGGGCTAAGTTTTCGCTAAGTTTCATGGGGAACTAAAAGAAACCCTCGTTGAAATAACATCTAAACTGTTTCCATTGACAGAACTGGTGTAATACGTATGTTTAAAATGTTTTAGAGCTAACGGTATCCTTTTATTCCATGCGAAACGCGTGCTCTATAAGAAATTGAGGTGTACGCTTATTTCGGAGCTAAGTCTT
>JAAEPP010000482.1 GCA_024232495.1 Flavobacteriaceae bacterium | reverse complement strand
CTAAAATCGACATCAAGGGTAATGTACAGAAGGGGTAATATACAAAGGGGGAAATATATACTGATACACTTAGTAAGTAAGAAAGTATTCATTTGCCACTTCAAATTAAATTACAGGAATACGAAAATAAAATAAGATTGATAATTCAATTAGGCAAGTTACAGAAATGCAAAGAATAAAAGCACCAGAAGATAAAATTAATGTGAATATTAAAAACACCTCTAACTATGGTGACAGGGATAGCATTAAAAAGGTCAAATTGTCCTTATTTCCATAATGGTCCCCTTAGAGGCGTGCATAAAGAAAATGAATGAGAGGGAGCAAAAAGAATAAATAAATTGTTTTTTGAGATAAGCCATTATTGGATACTAATAAAAGTGGTATATGTTATCTTCTTAGAAGAAGGCTTTGAAAAAAGCTAAAGAAACTGAACGCATGCCAGGTTCGAAGGTGATGTTTTGATTCCGAACTGTATCTGCAGATACCTATAATAAGCAACAGATTG
>JAAEPP010000481.1 GCA_024232495.1 Flavobacteriaceae bacterium | reverse complement strand
CCTATAAAAAAAGAATAAAAAAAGGCAAAAAAGAAAAAAATACAAAAAGCCTAAAAAAGAAAAAAAAAAGGAATAAAAAGGCAAAAAATACAAAAAGCCTAAAAAAGAAAACAAAGAATAAAAAGGCAAAAAGAAAAATAATATAAAAAAGCCAAAAAGAAACAATAAAAGACCTAAAAAAACAAATTGCAAAAAAAGTGAAAAAGAAAATAAAAAAAAGACAGAAGAAAGTTGCTTTGCTCTCTGTCTTGCTTTGCTATACCTTTGTATTTCCCTTATAAAGGACCTCGTTTTGGCTTTGCTTTGAAGAGTTTAACGTTAAACTCCTTTGCTTTGCTTTAGTTTTCCTCTTTCTTTATCTTAATCTTCCCTTTGCTTTGCCTGGATTAGCTTTGCTTGGCTTTGATTGGCTTTGCTTTGCTTTGATCAGCTTTTTTTGATTGGCTTTGCTTTGCTTTGATCGGCTTTGCTTTGCTATGAAAGGGTTTGTTTTGCATTCCTTTACTCTGCTACCTTGCTTTCTTTTACTTGCCTCATTTGCTTTTTCTATATCTTCGCTTTGTTTTGCCTGGAGTGGCTTTGCTTGGCTTTGATCGGCTTTGCTTTGCTATGAAGGGGTTTGCTTTGCATTCCTTTACTCTGCTACCTTGCTTTCTT
>JAAEPP010000480.1 GCA_024232495.1 Flavobacteriaceae bacterium | reverse complement strand
GGTCTCTGGGTCTCTGGGTCTCTGGGTCTCTGGGTCCCTGCGTCTCTGGGTCTCTGGGTCTCTGGCTGTCTGGGTCTCTGGCTCTCTGGGTGTCTGGGTCTCTGGCTCTCTGGGTCTCTGGGTCTCTGGGTCTCTGCGTCTCTGGGTCTCTGGGTCGCTTGCTCTCTGGGTCTCTGGGTCTGTGGGGCTCTGGGTCTCTGGGTCTCTGGGTCTCTGGCTCTCTGGGTCTCTGGGTCTCTGGGTCTCTGGGTCTCTGGCTCTCTGGCTCTCTGGGTCTCTGGGTCTCTGGGTCTCTGGGTCTCTGGGTCTCTGGGTCTCTGGGTCTCTGGTTCTCTGGTCTCTGGGTCTCTGGGTCTCTGAGTCTCTGAGTCTCTGGGTGTCTTGGGCTCTTGCTCTCTTCCGATCTGGGTCTCTGGCTTTCTGGGTCTCTGGCTCTCTGGCTCTCTGGCTCTCTGGGTCTCTGGCTCTCTGGCTCTCTGGCTCTCTGGCTCTCTTGCTCTCTTGGTCTCTGGCTCTCTGGCTCCCTGGCTCTCTGGGTCTCTGGCTCTCTGGCTCTCTGAGTCTCTGGCTCTCTGGCTCTCTGGCTTTCTGGCTCTCTTGCTCTCTGGGTCTCTGGGTCTCTGGGTCTCTGG
>JAAEPP010000479.1 GCA_024232495.1 Flavobacteriaceae bacterium | reverse complement strand
TAAATAATTGCAAAACAAGCAAAGTGACAGCACAATATATCAGTTTTATTCAAGAGAGACCCCGTTCCAACCAATTAACAACTGATAGCGAAAACAGGCTTCCAAATCATTATAAAGTAAGAACAATTTAAGAAAATTTCAGGCTGAAAATAGAGGAATATTTAAGAACAGCCAGCTTCAAATCATATTTACTGGTTGTTATAAAAAAAGAGTGTACCAAGTAATCATGTTATTGCGAAAGGACAAATACAACCAATGCACTGTGCGTTTCCATATTTGCAATAATTAGAATGAATATTTATCTATTCCCAGTATTTTGGTGACTTGGTTCTACAATTATTAGAATCAATTTCGATACATTTTCTAGTATTTTCGGTGACTTGGTTGTAAAGTTAAAAGTTAGCAAACTTCAAAATTACCCCTGGGTTAATACCAGAGCTGGTGCATTAGCAACAGTGGATTATGTTGTTAAAATATAAACATGACAATGTCAGCTATTACCGAAGATTGCTGACCAGCACACAAACACACAACGTAATTGAACGTTGAACAGACTGCTTTTTCTAAAGTGACTTGGCCATTATTATAGAGTTATACTTTCAATTGAAAATAACACTGTGAACTCCCTCGGAACTCATGAATCATCAAGGGATCCCTTGGTAACAATCTCTTGATGAAATTTTGTGCTTGTGTGTAATCCTGTGAAGTTGCAGATTACGCTTTCAATTTTGCAGTATACTTTGCACCATTGCTGGCAGCTCCAGTTTTGTCCTGACAGCAAATATAGAGGTTGTTGTTTTATACCTTTGCAACCAGGTCGCAAAAAATTCTGAAAATTATACCAAGATTTAATCCTATTAATGTAGATTAAGAGAATAATGATTTTTAATTTGAATCAGCTTGCGTAAGAGATTTTTGAATCTGTTGCGTTTCTTTGGGACACTCGGTACGTAACACAAACTTATCATTAAAACTTAAATTTTTCGCTCAGAAGGTTTGCTTTCGATTGGAACTAAAGTTTCAAATGAACTTTTTAAAGAAACATTTCTTCTTCGTGTCCCTCAACTTAGATTTTCCTTCATGTTTCATAAAAAAGGGCTATCACCTTTCAGCTTTGAAAATATTAAAGTACTGAATATTGAAGCCCAGTAAACGTCACCACATACAGTTCCTCTAAGCTTAAATGTTAAGTATGCCTTGTG
>JAAEPP010000478.1 GCA_024232495.1 Flavobacteriaceae bacterium | reverse complement strand
ATGAACACTACTGATAGCAAAAAAGGCTTCCAAACCATTGGTAAAAGGAAGAACAATTTACAAATATTTCAGGCTGAAAGTAGAGGAATATTTAAGAACAGCCAGCTTCAAATCATATTTACTGGTTGTTATAAAAAAAAGAGTGTACCAAGAAATCATGTTATTGCGAAAGGACCAATACAACCAATGCACTGTGCGTTTCCATATTTGCAACAATTAGAATGAATTTTCATCTATTCCCAGTATTTTGATGACATGGTTCTACAATTATCAGAATCAATTTCGATACAATTTCTAGTATTTTTGGTGACTTGGTTGTAAAGTTAAAAGTTAGCAAACTTCAAAATTACCCCTGGGTTAAAACCAGAGCTTGTGCATTAGCAACAGTGGATTATCTTATTAAAATATAAACATGACAATGCCAGCCATTACCGAAGATTGCTGACCAGCACGCAAACACACAAGGTAATTGAACGTTGAACAGACTGCTTTTTCTAAAGTGACTTGGCCATTATTATAGAGTTACACTTTCAATTTGAAATAACACTGAGAACTCCCTCGAAACTCATGAATCATCAAGGGATCCCTTGGTAACAATCTCTTGATGAAATTGTGTGCTTGTGTGTAATCCTATGAAGTTGCAGATAATGCCAAGCTTTTAATTTTGCAGTACACTTTGCACCATTGCGGGCATCTTCAGTTTTGCCCTGACAGCAAATATAGAGGTTGTTTTTTTATACCTTTGCAACCGGGTCGCAAAAAATCCTGAAAATATACCAAGATTTAAACCTATTATTGTAGATAAAGAGAATAATGATTTTTATTTTGAAACAGCTTGCGTAAGAGATTTTTGAATCTGTTGCATTTTTTTGGGATACTCGGTACGTAACACAAACTTATTGTTAAAACTTAGATTTGTCGCTCAGAAGGTTTGCTTTCGATTGGAACTAAAGTTTTTCATGAACTTTTTAAATAAACATTTCTTTTTCGTGTCCCTCAAATTAGATTTTCCTTCCCGTTTCATATAAAAGGGTTATCACCTTTCAGCTTTGAAAAGATTAAAGTACTGAAGATTGAAGCCCGGTAAACGTCATCACATACAGTTCCTCTAAGCTTAAATGTTAAGTATGTCTTTTGCTTGGCATAATTTTATCACAAAATATTCAATTATTAGGACTTTTCTACT
>JAAEPP010000477.1 GCA_024232495.1 Flavobacteriaceae bacterium | reverse complement strand
TCGGAGGCATCATATTTAAATGCTTTTCCCTTAGTATTTACCAATTGAGCAGCATGTAATTGATCAACGATACTCATTCTGCAAAAATGACAACTATCTTTACCATAATCTATTTTTTGAGGCTCCACATTGCATGAGCTTAAGATTAAAAATAATACGAATAAAAAATTTATATTTATAATTTTCATCTGTTAATATTTTTTGGGTTATTCATATAATTTAATGCTACGAAATATTTTTTGTTTCTTTTTTTCCGATGTAAAAAGCAATTAAACCCAATAAAATTCCAGTTCCTAAAAAGTAGGTTCCAAGTCTTGGGTATGAATGTGCTGTAAAATTTAAAATATGTTTAGTGCCAAATAATGGCGGTTGAAATCCCATAACACTTCCGTCTTTATTTGTAAATTTCATAATAGCTTTTGGATCTAAATTATGACCGTAATCGTGTTCCCACAAGTAAAAATCATACAATCCAGCAGAGCTTATCGTAACCATTAAAATAAACCATCCTAGAAACCATTTGTAATTCATAAAAACACCTATAAGTAATCCTAAGATAGAGGTGATGATGATGCCAACTGGGAAAATTTTAAACTCAGGAATAGCATCGGGGATGTATTGCATCCCTACATAATGATTCATTAAATTAATATTTTTAATGTCATGCGGATGCATATCTGAAAAATCATTAATGTGAATATTCATTCCTAAAGGGGTCGGGTATTGGGGAGCTTCTAATGTAATGTTCCAGAGAGGAAATACAAATAATAAGAGTGGGAGTAATGCTCCAAAAATCATTATTAATCTTGATTTTTTCATTTTTTAAAATTTAAATTATAGATATTTTGAAGTGCTGGTTTTTTAAATTGGCTGTTTATCCAAAATTATAATACCATATAAAATTTTAGTACCTTCAGTTTAGAAATACAATTGATTTAAAAGGCGAAAGAAATTAAAAACTTTCGCCTTTATGGAAATAAAGCTAATCACTAATCAATAAATATTCCCACTACTAAAAAATAAAAAACATTTTTATTCACCTAAAGACCAACTAAGATCTAATTTCGATGTTGCTGGTGATACTCTCACATATCCTTGCATCTCTTGATGTAATGCAGAACAGAAATCGGTACAGTAAAAAGGCCAAACACCTACTTGTTTAGGTTCCCATACAAAGGTTTCCGTTTGTCCAGGCATAATTAATAATTCTGAGGTGTTTGCTCCAATCATACTAACTCCGTGAGGGACATCATAATCTTGTTCTAAGTTAGTAACGTGAAAATAAACCTTGTCTCCAACCTTGACACCCTCAATATTATCTGGTGAAAAATGACTACGAATCATCGTCATATAAATATGTACTTCCTTGCCATTTCTTACCACTTTTGTATCATCATCGTTTTTGGCGGCATAAGGGTGATTGTTTTCTTCTAATTTGAATAATTTTTTAGAATTTTTAGCTACAATATCTGCTCTAATTCCGGCAGCATAATGAGGCTCTCCTATTGTTGGAAAATCTAATAGTAACTCCATTTTGTCGCCTGTTATATCGTAAAGTTGCGCAGATTGAGTTACCTCTGGCCCTGTAGGCAAATAGCGATCTTTTGTGATTTTGTTCATTGCAACTACATATTTTCCAAAAGGATTTCTTGAATTCCCTCCAGGAATCATAAGGTGACCTACAGAATAATATGTTGGTTTTCTGTCTATAACTTCCCAAGTTCCAAGTTTCCATTTCACAACTTCTGAAGATATAAAAAAGGTAGTGTAAGCATTTCCTTCACCATCAAACTCAGTATGTAATGGCCCTAAACCAGGTTGTTCGACAACACCCGCAAGAACATCTTCAAAATTAAGTATTGGAATGCCGTATGCTTCTCCTGCAAATTTTTCACTCTCAATTGCATCGATCATTTTAGTAAATGAATGAATAGTTAAATTAGCAGAAAGCTTACCGTTACCGACGATATATTCTCCAGAAGGATCTACATCACAACCATGAGGAGACTTGGGAGTTGGTAATAAATACACGGCTCCTGGTACTTCTGAAGGATTTACAACCAACACCTCTTTTTTCATAGTAGAGGTAGCTGTATGTGTCTTTTCATCGTATATATTATGAGCATAATTTGTAGGCATTTTTGTACCACCACCATTGTTTACATATTCTTCAATTTTCTTCCAATTTATTGCCGCAATAAAATCCTTATCGTTTTGAGATGAATTTACTTCCATTAAAGTATGAGCTTCTTCGGTGTTATAGGTAGTAAAGAAAAACCAACCATGAGATTTTCCTCGACCTGGATGTGATAAATCATAATTAAAACCAGGCATAATGAGTTGAAATTTTATATCCATTTCACCATCTTCTGGATCCACGCTTATAAAAGATAAGGCCCCCTTGAAGTTTCCTTTGTATTCATTTATAGACATATCTTTTTGGGGTACTGGAACAGAAAAACGAGTCCCTGCAACAACATACTCCGTATTTTCTGTAACAAAAGAAGAACTATGATTACCAGCACTATTAGGTACTTCTATAATTTCTGTAGTTTCAAAAGTAGTTAGATCAATTTTTGCAATTCTAGGGGTATTATTTCCATTAATAAATACCCAACGACCATCTAATTCTCCATTAGTTTGAGAAATGTCTGGATGGTGCGAATCATCCCAAGGGATAAAACCATGAGAGGTATTTAACATCGGTTTTGTTTCCTCGTTATAACCCCATGCTTTTTCAGCATCTTGTGAGAAAACAGGGATAACTTTAAATAAACGCCCAGATGGAAGACCATAAACAGATAACTGTCCGCTAAAACCACCCGAAATAAAAGCGTAGTATTCGTCTAATTCTCCTGGAGCTACATATACTTTTTCAGCAGCATTTCCAGTAAGTGCTCCTTGATTGTTACTTGAAGATTCACTATTGTTACAGCTAGATAAACCAGCTATAATAACTAATGTCACCAATAAGTTAATTGTTTTTTTCATTATATAGTTTTTATTAATATTAATTATTTTTTGGTAGGAGGTAGCATTACCTTATCTATTACATGTACAATTCCGTTTCCAGCTTTTACACTTCCAATAATCTTTGCTCCTCCAACATAAACATCGTCTCCTTTAACTTCGACTAAAACATCTTGGTTATTTGCCTGTCCTAATTTTTTGAATTTTTTTAAAAACTCTTTACTATAATTACCCGGTGTTACGTGATATTTTAAAATATTAGCCAATACATTTTTATTTTCTGGTTTTACTAAATCTTCTACGGTTCCCTCTGGTAATAATCCAAAAGCGGTGTCCGTGGGAGCAAATACCATTAGAGGGCCAGCGTTTACCAGCGCATTTTCTAATTCTGCAGCTTGAACTGCAGCTACAAGTGTTTTATGATCTGGAGAACCAATAGCAATTTGTAATACATTTGGAGTCCCTTCATCGTCTCTTAGAAAAGCTTGACCTTGCTTCTTTGATGTTTTTGTAATCTCTTCTTTTAAGTTGGTGTTTGTTTTCTGTTTTTCACTAGAATCACAACTTGAAATGAACACGATGCAAATAAATGCAAACAGAGTTTTAATTAATGTTTTCATAATCTATTGTTTTATTTGTTATTTAATTCGTTATGGGGCTAACGTTCTGAAATATTCAACAACTGATCTTGCTTCTTCTTCAGTAAGGTTTTGATTTGCCATAGGAGAGCCGTTAAACTTGATAAGTAAGGCTCTTGCTACGGGATCTTTTTGTACCATTTCTTCTGGATTCAATATCATATTCATAACCCATTCAGGAGACCTTCTTTGAAAAATACCGTTGGGTGCAGGACCTATAAATTTCTTTCCTATTTTATGACAAGCAGTACATTTTGCCTTAAAAACGGCAGCACCTTTATCTGCAATTGATTTGTCAATTTCAGTTGGAAAATTCAATGATTTAATGGGTCCAATCCCTTTGTTAGCCAAATCAAATACGGTCTCTTCATTTTGACTTTTTTCTTTTTTTATCGTTTTCTTTTTGGTATTAGTAATTTGTATTTTTTTCTTTTTTTCCTTTTTTTCTTCACTACCACAACTACCAATTGTGAAAGAAAAAATGATTAAAAGTAAAAATTTAATAAAATTATTCATGACGGTTATTTTTTGTTAATTTAATTCTACAAAAGTAGCTACTAGTCAAAGACGTATTTATGACTTTTGTCATAAAACAAAAAAAAGATAAAATTATCTTTTAATAAAAAATATAATTTCATTAATGTCCTTAAAGTTTTATTTTTTTTAGATTATTCAGTATTTAACAATGTTTATATATTTGCTTAATAATTCAATAAGAAGAGCGATAGAATACGTTTCTCTGATAATAAAAAAAATATGGGTATCGAAAGAGAAGTAAAAAAAAGAGCGGAAGATAAATGTGAATTTTGTGGACATAACGAGTTTCTGAATGTTTATTTAGTTCCAAAAACTCCAGATTATATCGAAGATATTGATACAGCTGTTTTGGCTTGTCAAACTTGTTTTTCTCAATTTGACGAGGAAGAAAATAGAGACGAAAATCATTGGCGCTGTTTAAATGATAGCATGTGGAGTCCTAGCCCACCAGTACAAATAATGTCTTGGCGAATGTTACACCGACTGAAATCTTATGGTTGGTCTCAGGATCTAATAGATATGATGTATTTAGACGATCAACAACTTGA
>JAAEPP010000476.1 GCA_024232495.1 Flavobacteriaceae bacterium | reverse complement strand
ATCTTTGTTGTTTAGGAGCATAAAGTCTAAGTTCATTAAACTTACGCTTTCTCTCTTCACATCCACAGTCATCTCCTAATATAGCTTTAGCTACTTTAGCAATCCCTGTTTTTTCTAAGACATCTTCTATCTTATCTCCTAATCCATCACCCTCTTGAAATATTATTTCTTGAGAGTAATAAGCCTCTTTTAAATCTTTGTAAGCTCTAGACCTTTTGTCTCCTTCAAAGTTTTCTAAATCTTTTTTAGTTATCATACTTTTTTGTATTTTAAATTACTATTATTATACTTATCATAATCATCTCCTAATATGTATTCTATACCTTTATGTATTTGTCTTTGTACGTACATAAAATTAATGTTATGTCTATCAGCTATTTCTCTTACAGAGAAGTCATAAGACTCTAATATAAGTTCTTGCTGTCTCATCGGTAACTCATTAAATCTTTCTGAGTAAACAACATTCTCATCATCAAACTCAAAGCTGGATAATTTATCCTCCACATCATAACCCTCTCCTATTCTATTAGTCTTAGAGGTCTCTCTCTTTCTTATTCTATCTATCCATATGTTCCTCATAACCAATATAACAAGTCCATCACCTACTTTCTCATACTTATCATTATCATAATTATCAGTAGAAAATTTAAGATACATATCTTGAACTATATCCTGTGCCTCATCATAATCTTTAGTTATAGATAAAGCTATGTTAATCCATTTATCATTATCCTCTGCTAACTTGTTTATTAGATCCCTATTCATTTAGATTCATTTTAACAGTTATAGGTGTTTGACCACTATCTAATACAACTCCACATCCTAAAGCCTCTTTCTTTCCACCTTGCATATATCCCATAGCATAACTTCTAGAGTCAATACCACAACCTACAGCTAAAGCAAATACAGCTTTATTAGCACCGAACATCCAATCTACATACATATCAGTATGATAGTGTCCTGTTACTGTACTCTGCATATCTCTTTTAGCTGCTGTTCTAGCCTTAGATGATTTGTGTCCGTGTACATATCTTACATCGTCAATTACTACATCAGTAACCCACTTCCAGTTAGGAGTTCCTAGTACATCGTTATAATGTTTAATCCAGGCTGAAGGAATAGATGAGGTTTGAGCCTTACGCATTATGATTGCATCATGATTACCTACAGTAACATACGCATCAGGGAAAGCTTTATACCATTTAGAAATACTTTTAATAGCTAAATCAAGTTCTTGAGCACCACCTAATCCATCTGCGTCAGTCTCGTGATAAGATGAGTAATGACTATCAATAATGTCTCCAATAAATACAACTGTATTACAATTATATTTTTTATACGTTTCCTTACAAAATTTTAGGTAATCCTTTCTTTCGAATGGAGCATGTACATCTCCTATAACTAGAACTCTATTAGAGGTATCATTCCTTAGATTATTTATAACCTCTTGTTCTCTTTTAGTCAATCTAGGTCTATAACCTACTGACTTTACTTTTTTGTTACTTACTTTTTTACTCATTTCTTTTTAGTTTTTAATTTATTAACATTATCCTTTAAAAAACATTCCCCCTCCTTTATAAGATCAGAGAGGGAATGAAACCAAAACAGAAGTAATTAAGGGAAACCAAGAAAATCCCTTATACTAACTAGTCGTATTCAACCTCTATTTTGTAACATTCATTATTTGTAATTGATTATCATATAATCATTCTTGATTCTCTCTCTAGTTTCTTTAATCATTTTTATGACTAATTCTTTTTTCTCTTCTGTTGTCATATCTAATAGTGTAGAGTTGAACCTTTTACTAGTATCTCATTTACAAGTATAACTAGTGAAGGAATTATTACAAATGTTATAATTGGTACTGCTATCTTGACATGCAATTCTGTCATATTATGTATTCTCTTTATTTTTTTCATAATTTATATTAAATTTAATGTTTCTTTATTTAATTCTTCTAATAATTCTAAGGCATCTGCTTTATCTAGCTTTACCTGAACCTTATCTCCATCTATAGTAGTTACATTTAATCTCACTTGATTACTTATGTGTCCTGCTAAGTTAGCTACGTAAGACTTAACGTTTACTGTATTACCTAATGTTCCTTTTATTGTTCTCATAATTTATTTTTTAAATATTTAATTTCTGATTCTAAGAATCCTACTCTGTCTTCATGACCTATATATATATTAAACTTTATAAGCTCTTTTAGATCATCTATTCTATTTATTATTATATCATCTATTTCATTCATTGTATCTTTAAAATTTATTTATTAATGTTCTTTCTAACATAGCCATTAATCTCCATGCGCACTTAGTCAAGTGTCTAGTACCACAGTCATCAAACTCTATGCCTTCTGCGTGATCTAGTAAATGTCTCATCATACTATCTAACTCATCTTTACTTTTATTCTTATCCCAGTGTAAATGAGTATTAGGATGGTGTTGGTCGTTACCTGCCTGAGAGCACTTAGCAACTTCTTTAATAGCATTAGGAAAGTACTTAATAAATCCTGAATAAACAGGGGTAGCTTTTCTCTCTGCATCTTTTTGAAGACCTGCATCTCCAGTATCCCCATTTTTTATCTCATTATTTAAGTTATCTAATTCATAGCAATTGTTAACATATGTCCATTGATTGTTTTCTGTCATCTCTGCGTATTTATCGTAAGTATTCATATTATTATTTGTTTTTTTTATTATTATACATTCTTTCTATTACTGACTCTACTATACTAAATGCTGTAATATAACAAATTAATACGAAATAAGGTATTAATTGGCAGTTATATGAAGACATATTATCATTAACTCCTAAAATGAAAGTAGTTATCATTAAGACAATTATTATTCTCTCTATTAAAGTAGTATTACTTAGGAATCCTCCTATAAAAAACATTATTTTTTTCATATTAAAATGGTAATTTTTGGTTATACATTCTACTTATAAAGTCAGTCATCATTAAATTTAACTGCTCTAACGTATAGTTATCTTTTAAGAATTTAGAGTTAACACTATACTTTAACTCTTCTTTACTATCAAACTCATCCATAAACTGACAGTGTAAACTGAATGCTAGTTCTGTAGATGCAGTTGCACATAGCTCATCTTTTTGTTGTTCTAATCTCTCCTGACTTAAACTTAAGGATTGATTAATATCTAATACTTCTTGTTCTGTTAATTTCATAATTATATTTATTTTTAAAATTGGTTTTATTTATTCTTTTATATTTTTAATTTAATTTTTATTCTGCTCCTTAGAGCCTATGTCAATGAACTTTTAATATATAGCAACTATCGTGCCAAACTTTAGAGAGGTCATATTTAACCTTTCTTACTATAATATAAGCAAACTTACATTTTGTTCGCCTATTTTAGCCTTTTTAAATGTTAAAGTTATGTTAAAACTATGTTAATGCCTTGAACCACCCTGTTATTCCTACAAACTTACTACAGGTAAAAACTGGTAAAAATTCTAAAATATCTTTATTATTGAAAATTAATAGAGAATCGTGTCTTCTTATTACTCCATCATTAAGTCCTTGATCAAAAGAAGGGATTAACTCTTCTATAATCATCCTCTCATAGAAAGACATAGTATTGTAAAATTCATCTTTGTGAGTCCCTTCAAAAAATGTATCTATTAACCAGTTAGTAGTCTTCTCATTAAAATTCTTATTAGATAACTTATTCTTTATCCTTCTCTTTTGTTCTCTTTTACTGACTTTACTATTCTCATCATAAAGTAAACTATTGAGTAGAGCATTCATTCCAACCTTATTCTTTTTATCCTCTCCATAAAAATCATCAGGAACCTGAAGTCCATTTATAGCGTATATAATTCTAGGGTAACAAGTTACAATATCTATTTCTGTAACTGTAACATTAAAATACTCTGATATTAGATTAATCTCATCCATACCTATATTAACTAAAATATTATAATCTCTATTAGCTACATAATTCTTAGGTATATATATCTCATCATTAGCAAATATATTAGCTAGTTGACCTAAGTAGTTACCTGATTTATCTTTAAACATAAGCCTCCACTTCTTAGAGCCTTTAACTCCATATTTATCTATACTCCTCTTATTGAATGTCTTAACTAATTTATCCAGTAATAAGTTAAACTCATCAGGACTCTCTAATAAATCAAATGCTATCTTTTGTCTCTCAGTTATCTTATACTCTCCATTGTAATTTTTCTCAATAAGAAAGTTATCTAGTCTTTTAAAGTAAGCCTTTCTATAATCCTCAGAAGTTTTAAGCTCTGAATTATTAAGGTCTTGAATATGTAAAGAATGATCCTCTCCATAAATATCTGAAGCCTCTAGAAAAAATCTATTAATATAAAGATTAGCTATCTTAGTATCTCTAGGACTTCTACCTGTAAGTCTTTGATTAACATTCTCTATTGATTCAAATGTAAGATTCCTATCATTACAGAACTCTCTTATTTTAGAGCAAGGGAAAGGTAAATCATAATCCAGTGTCTCATAATATAAGGATACTGCTATATCATCAATCTCCAAAGTATATTTACCTTCAGCAGATCTCTTCTTAGAATAAAAAGGTCTAAACTTTTTAAACTCCCCCCTCATCTTTTTCTCGAAGGATATATCAGTTCTATTCATAAACTCATTTAAATCCTCTCTAAGGTCTTTAAATTCATTCTTACGAGGTTTAGATAGCTCCTGTCTACATAACTCTATGTAATTAGCTCCTTTTCTTGTTCTATTTAATGCCTGATATAGATTAGATATATAAAATGATTCATGTACTGAAGCTCTATCCTCAAAGAAATAAACTTTAGCGTTATCATAATGAACATCAAAACCTTCAAAACCTCTAGAAGAGGCTATTGTTAAATTACTTTTATAATCATCTATTATTGTAGCCTTCTTAGCTACCCCTCCTTTTAAACTATCTCCTAGCTCGAATCTAGCTCTAATCTCCCCTTTATAATTCTTAAGTGAGTTTATTACTAAAGAACTATTTGTAAAGACTATTACCTCCTCTTTATTCTTAATATCTATTTTAATGCGTTCTAAGGTCTCTTTCCTATCTTTTGATACAAATACCTTAATCTCAGGAGTAAATGCATTACGTATCGTTATATCACTCTTAATATTCAATATAGGAGTTGCAGT
>JAAEPP010000475.1 GCA_024232495.1 Flavobacteriaceae bacterium | reverse complement strand
GGTAGAAATAGGCTACTAATGTGCCTGCTTCGGTACCACATATATAAAAATTGGATCGATACAAAGAAGATTAGCATGGCTTCCCTGCGCAAGGATGACACGCAAAATCGTGAAGCGTTCCAAATTTTTAAATATTACAAGAAATATTTCGGATATTTAAATCACCATTCCTATTACTTCATTGTTGAAATCAACACGAAAATACAAATACAAAAACAAAATTTTTTTATTTCCTTAACAAGATAGCTTGGGACAAGTCATTCCAATCTTTCAAACGATGCTTACACCATCAATGGAAATATTTTGTTTTTGTATTTTCGTGTAGATTTAAACAATGAAGGAATAGGAATGGTGATTTGAATATCCGAAATATCTCTTGTAATATTTAAAAATTTGGAACGCTTCACGATTTTGCGTGTCATCCTTGCGCAGGGAAGCCATGCTAATCTTCTCTGTATCGATCCAATTTTAATATATGTGCTACCGAAGCAGGCACATTAGCAGCCTATTCCAACCGAATATTAGTAATTTAATTTTTTGATATTTCTGGATTGTGGGACCAACTTAGTTGGCCACACTTTGATTATATGCTTTTGTTTAGTACAGGTTTCATTGTTTTTCCTATCTGATGTGTATATTGAGCCATCTAGAAAATATTAAGTTGGGTTTTCCTTTATTCATATAAATGAAGACTCGAATTTGAAAGAGAAGAGGAGTGTCTCCTAAATCGTTCCAATCTAGCATGATAACAGCTGGTAACTAACTAGAGGTCTGCTAACTATCACAAGAATCTACTTCAAGCATGGCTACCTGAGTTTGTCCCACAATCCAGAAATATCAAAAAATTAAATTACTAATATTCGGTTGGAATAAGCTATTTCGGTAGCCTATATATTAAAATTGGAACGATACAGAGAAGATTAGAATAGCTTCCCTGCGAAAGGATGACACGCAAAATCGTGAAGCGTTCCAAAATTTTTAAATATTACAAGAGATATTTCGGATATTCAAATCACCATTCCTATTACTTCATTGTTGAAATCAACACGAAAATACAAAAACAAAATATTTTTATTTCCTTAACAAGATAGCTTGGCACAAGTCATTCCAATCTTTCAAACGATGCTTACACCATCAATGGAAATATTTTGTTTTTGTATTTTTGTGTAGATTTAAACAATGAAGGAATAGGAATGGTGATTTGAATATCCGAAATATTTCTTGTAATATTTAAAAATTTTGGGACGCTTCACGAATTTGCGTGTCATCCTTTCGCAGGGAAACCATGCTAATCTTCTCTGTATCGTTCCAATTTTAATATATAGGCTACCGAAGCAAACACATAAGTAGCTTATTCCAACCGAATATTAGTAATTTAATTTTTTGATTTTTCTGGATTGTGGGACAAACTCAGGTAGCCATGCTTGAAGTAGATTCTTGTGATAGT
>JAAEPP010000473.1 GCA_024232495.1 Flavobacteriaceae bacterium | reverse complement strand
TAAGAAATGTTGGGGCATTCCTGGACAAAAGAAAAGATGGAATATAATACACATGTGCATGGTAAAGTCTTATTTTTAAGGAATGAATTTGATGAGAGGATCATCCTCCTTAAATTGACCTATTTTAGATCCAGTAAGGTTAACAGGGTCTTAATTAATTTGACTTTAAAAAATGACCTCACCTTATTGATAGGAAATAAGGTTAAATATTGATTTAAATGCATTTATTCCAACTAGATGATGTTAATTGACATTTGAATTAAGTAATTTAGTATATTTTAGTATTTTTTAGTGCTGTCGAAAACTACCCATTCTCTAGTGTTGTCCAGAATTGCCCCCCTTTATTTCTGTCCTCCCGGTAGTATACTTAGGATTTTACTTGGAAATACCATTTCTTCTTCTGAGCTACTTCTTTTCTGTACTTATTTTAGGTGCATGGAATTTTTTTCTGTACTTTTTTTTAGTTTCATGAACTACTTATTATTTGTACATTTTATGACAGTTGGGGCAATTATAGACACTAATTAGACAAAACGCAGGGCAAAT
>JAAEPP010000472.1 GCA_024232495.1 Flavobacteriaceae bacterium | reverse complement strand
GGCTCATTTATTTTATTGATTTTAGGAGCATACAAAATCCTTAGTGATGCAATTCATGATTATAATTTTAGAAATCTATTTATTTTCATTGGTGGTGCTACAGTAGGATTATTAAGTTTTAGCAGGGTTTTAAAATGGCTTTTTAAACATTATGAGAACACTACATTAGCAGTTTTAACAGGTTTTATTATAGGATCCTTAAATGTAATTTGGCCCTGGAAACAAACCATTACAGTTTTTTCAAAGGAAATAGGAAAAGAAATCCCTTTTAATACCATTACTGATATAGGCTCACTTTCAATTTTTCAAATAAAAATTCAGAATTTCGAAAGCTATAAAGTTATGCTTGAAAAAAGTATAAGCCCTTATACTTATTCAACAATTAACAATGGTATAGATTCTCAGTTACTTTTAGCAATAGTTTTTATGATTTTAGGATTTTCAACTATATTGCTATTAGAAAGAACTGCCAATAAAAAATCGATTAATGGCTAGTGTACGTTCCATATCAGATAGAATTTGGTTAGTTCTAAAAGGATTAGCGATGGGTACAGCCAATAAAGTTCCAGGGGTATCTGGTGGTGTAGTGGCTTTTGTTGCAGGATTTTATGAAGAATTTATTTATTCACTACAAAAAATAAATCGCAAAGCATTTTTATTATTATTTAATAGAGGATTAAAACCATTTTTAGAGTATACCAATGCGCGTTTCATAGGGCTATTATTCTTAGGAATGATTATAAGTTATTTTAGTATTTCGAAAATACTAGATTATCTACTGGTTAATTTTGAACTTTACGTTTGGTCTACTTTTTTTGGAATGATTATAGGATCCTTATATTATATTGCCAAAGATTTTCAAAAATGGAACCGGAAATACATTTTTTTTTTATTACTTGGTGTTTTAATAGGTGTTAGTATTAGTTTTTTAGAGCCTGCTAAAGAAAATGATAATTTATTTTTTGTTTTCTTTTGTGGAATTATTGGAGTTTCTGGCATGACATTACCTGGATTGTCAGGTTCTTTTATTCTAATTCTGTTGGGTAATTATGTGTTACTTTTAGTAGATTCTGTAAATGCACTTTACGAAACTTTTTCGGATATACTTCGTAACGATTATAACTTTTTAGAGGATGCAAAAAGAATTCATTTATTAAAAGTCTTATCTGTATTTTCTTTGGGATCTATTACAGGATTAGTGACCCTTTCTAATGTTTTAGCATTTCTCTTAAAAAACTATAAAAAAATAACAAATGCATTAATCATTGGTTTTATAGGTGGCTCGCTTGGGGTAGTTTGGCCGTGGAAAGAAAAAATTTTAGAAAAAGATAGTTTTGGAAATATTTTAACGGATTCCAACGGAAGAGAAATCGTTATAAGCTACCAAAGATACTTTCCAACAGAATTAACTCCTGATTTTTTTTTAGCGATTTTATGTATGGCAATAGGTATTCTAATTCTTCTTTTCTTAGATGGATATCATAAAATAAAAATAAATTCGAATGGCTAAATACGGATTAATTGGAAATAATATTGAATATTCCTTTTCAAAAACTTTTTTCAATTCTAAGTTTAAAAAGGAAGAAAGAAGCGATTCGTATGAAAATTTTGATATTCCTGATTTGAGCCAATTTTCAGAGATCCTTCTTAATAATCCAAAATTAAAGGGTTTAAATGTAACAATTCCTTATAAAGAAAGTATTATTAAGTGTTTAGATAGTATTGACTCTAATGCTCAAAAAATTGGAGCAATCAATACCATAAAAATTACTTCCGAAGGGAAATTAATTGGCTACAATACAGATTACATTGGGTTTAAAAAATCCCTAAATAATTTACTACCCATATCAAAAAAGAATGCCCTAGTTCTTGGAACTGGAGGAGCTAGTAAAGCAATTGTATATACTTTAAAATCATTAAATTATAAGGTCACCCAAGTTTCTAGGGTAAAAAAAGAAGGTATTACTACTTATGCAGAATTAAATAAAGAGGTCATGATTCAACACCAATTAATTATCAATTGTACTCCACTAGGCACATTCCCAAATATTGACCAATATCCTGATATTCCTTATCAACACATCACAAAAAGTCATCTTATTTTCGACCTCACCTATAATCCTCTAGAAACTATGTTTATGAAATTAAGTAAAGAACAAGGAGCTAGAGTCAGCAATGGATTAAAAATGTTAGAATTCCAAGCCGAAGAAGCTTGGTCGATATGGGAAGCAAAGAATATTTAGATTTTTTTTTAATTACCTTGACCTTCCTTTGGTAATTAGTAAGTAGTTAGTATCTTGATACCATAAAAATACGCAGAAAAAATCTGTATACAATTTGAACTTTAACATTGAAAAAAATGTCAGAAAAAGAAAGCAATAAAGAAATTGAAACTATTGAAACACCTGTTTCAGAAACTTCGAATCAAACAGAAACAGTTGAAAAAACTTCTACTGAAGTAACTAAAAGCGAAGGGATTACTGAAAAAGAAACTTTAAAAACTGTTCCAAAAAATACGATTCCCGATGAAGAAAAAGAGGTGCTAATAAAAGATGATGAAAAGTCTGAAAACAACGAAGAAACCTCTATTATCGATTACAGTAAATTATCCGAACTAGAATTAATTTCTGAACTTAAAACTGTTCTAGATAGTAAACCAGTGAACGAAATTAAAGAGGTGGTTGAAAACATAAAAAATGAATTCAATTCAAAATTCCAAGATGAATTAGAAAAAAATAAGGAAAGCTTTCTAGCAGAAGGAGGAAATATTATAGATTTTTATTTTACAACTCCAGAAAAAAAGGAGTTTGATACCTCCTATTACTATTATAAAGATAAAAGAAGTAATTATTATAAAAATCTCCAAAAAGATCAAAAAGCTAATCTTATTAAAAGAGAGGAAATAATTGAAGAATTAAAAAGTCTTTTTAATGCCAAGGAGAATACTAGTACTATCTACAAAAGATTTAGAGACATTCAAGAAAGATGGTTTGATGCTGGCTCTATACCCAGAGATAAATACAATACAGTATGGAATAATTATCATCATCACGTTGAAAACTTTTATGATATACTTCACTTAGATAGAGAATTTAGGGATCGTAATTTTAAACAAAACTTAGAACATAAATTAAGATTAATCGGAAGAGCAGAGGAACTGACTAAAGAAGAAAATAATAACAAAGCTTTTCGTGAATTACAAATGCTCCATAAAATGTGGAAAGAGGAAATTGGCCCTGTTGCTAAAGAATTCAGTGACGATATTTGGGATAAATTTAGTGCTGCTACCAAAATCATTCACGACAAAAGAAACCAACACCTTGAACAACTAGAAGCAGAGGCGGAAAAAAATGTTGATTTTAAAATTGAAATAATAAATAACATAAATTCTCTAACAGACACTGCGAAAAATAAAGGGCATCAAACTTGG
>JAAEPP010000471.1 GCA_024232495.1 Flavobacteriaceae bacterium | reverse complement strand
GGACACAATACTGTTGAGTATCATTATCAAAATAAATTTCTTTCTCAAAAGTATCATATGCTAATTTTTCATCAATACTTTGCATTTCTTGATTTGTTGCTAAATTTTCCATTGTAAAATTTTTAGATAAGACCAAGTTTTTGTTAATCTCGTCACTAGACTTAAGGTCTAGTAGTGACCTCGTACAAACTTCGCAGGCATTATCTATGTTATTATATACAAAATTAGAATTATATTTACCAATTTGATCCTGCTTTCCAATTATATAATAAGGTCCGCATGCAACGCGGCCAATCTTTGTGGGCATTAACGTTAAAGTGTCAAAAACTTTGTATCTTGAATTCTCAACTAATTGATAATAGTAATCACAACCCAAAAGCAATTCAATGCCCACTACATCTGAATTTAATGGATATTTAGCCAGATTATCACATTCATTTTTCAAATTTTTAATAACTTTATTATAACCTGGCATTTGAATAGTAGGCAAATTATCATATGCAATAGCAGTTATGTTCACAACACCATCATTTGTTTGTATGGAAATTGGATAAGTTTTATGCTTTTTACTCACCCCTTCCCCTGTTACCCCACAAATTCGCATTACTTTGGAACCATTGGATTTTAATTGGAATTGACTAACAAATGTATTTGAAATTAATGTAACCTGCGACCCTTGGTCAAATAAGACTTTGCAATCTGCCAAAAAATTCTTAACAATAACTTGTACCACTGCAAATGGTAACGCAGTATTTGTATTATTCACATTATTAAAAAGTACAGTTTCACTAATAGTTGTTGTATAGTAGGTTGCCGAAAAACCGAACAGGTGCCGAAAAACCGAACACCCTGTACCACGCGCTAACTAAAAGAAGTATCAATATGGGATTTGTTGCATCTGAAGCATATTTTTATAAGCTTTCAGAATATGTCCAGTTTGTTAAGTTTGGACGAACTTTCGCGATCGTAGGCCGTAAAACATGAACGTTTTTTCAAGCGAAAAATAGTAAACAAGCTCTTCTACTCGAAAAATCGAGGTATTATAATAAACTCAGGTAGTCAGAAACAACCATGAATACAGCTCTATATTTTCTTAAAATATCGCAAAAAAAATTTTGGTTTTTGGCCAAAGGGAAAAAAGTTATTAAAATAATTAGGACCGGGATCGGCGTTCCGCTAATGTAAATCCTCTTTGTTTACATTGGGAAGCACATCAGGTTTCCGCGACCATCGACACACTATAATTACAATCTTTTTAAGAATACTACTTTCAACGGACACTCCAATATTGAAACTAATATGTTTCTGAATTATTTTTTTCCGCTCTTTCTATCGCAATAAAGAAAAATGACATACGATCAATATTTATTTCTCTCAAAAATCCAAAAGAAACATTGAAATTATATAGATTTCTTCCGATCGAAAATTCCTTGAAATTAGCGT
>JAAEPP010000470.1 GCA_024232495.1 Flavobacteriaceae bacterium | reverse complement strand
GTAATGCCATATCACCAGATCGTTGTAGTGAATCCATTAATGTAATAGTAGCTCGATCAGTACCCGCTTCGTCAATAGTAGTTAATCCAAAAGATAAACATTTTTTTTCTGCGTCCTTAAGAGCTTTGATATAGAAATCTTTATCTTTTTTAGGATAAGTATTCCAAACTAATTGCATTGGTGTATCAATTAGAAGACCGCTTGGCTCCCCCTCAACGAGTATTACTTTACCACCAGGGATATTAGTTTCAGAATTAATTTTGGCCAAATTAAGTACTTTACTATTAACAATCATAGCATGTCCGTCGATTCTTTCCAAAGAAACGGGTAGGTCAGGAAACAATGAGTCTAATTCTTTTTTAGTTGGATATTCTTTAATTGTCCAATCGTTTTGATCCCAGCCTCTTCCAATAAGGTATGCTGTTTTATTTTTTTTTTGAAAATCTAGAACCCTTTTTAATACTTCTTCATAACTTTTTGTACCAGTTAAATCAACTTGTTGCAATGAAATTCCTAGATACATTAAATGCGCATGAGCGTCTATGATTCCAGGAATTATAGTTTGATTTTTAGCATCATAAACATCCGCAAAATCATATTTATTAACTAACTCTTGAAGCTTTCCTACTTCTTCAATTTTTCCAGCTTTAACTACAAAAGCTTCTGCCTTTTCAAAATTTTCATTGACCGTGTAAATAGTGGCATTTTTTACTAACAAATCTGTCTGAAGCTTGTTAGAAGAACAAGAAACAATAAGAATAAGGACGAATAAATAAAGTATATTTTTCATTTTTTCAATTTCACCTAATTGTAAAAATAATCGATTCAACATAACTATTTACCAGTCAAATTTATAAGAAGCACCCAACATACCTTGAGCTCCTTGCACCTTGTAATTAGCCCATTCCTGATAATTATTACCCAATAAGTTATTACCTCTGGCATATACGGATAGTTGGTTACTAAATTGATAAACTAGCTGCACATTAGCGTCAAAATAGCTATCTAAAATTAGAAGTTCATTGCCTGAAGGAATCGTCAAAGAATTATTAATTAAATCTGTTCGCTCTCCAACAAAAAACAGAGATAATCCTCCATAAAATTTTTCAGTGATATTGAAATCAGCAGTTAACGTAGTTTCAAATTTTGGAAGATTCCATGCTTTAATTTGACTTCTGTATTCATAATTATAGAATGTTGCGTTTATTTCGATATTAAAATTTTTAGATACGTCAAAAATTAATTCTCCAAAAAAGGATAGTGTCTTAAGTTCTTCATAGGTTACCTTAAAAGAATTACCATATTCATACCCTTCAAATTCAGGGGATTGACCTTTGTATGGATTCAAAACAAATAAGGATCTATCATCTTCGTTTAAATAAGATACTCTCACATCAAAGTTGATATTATTGATTAATTCTCCTTTTAAACCACCAAATCCATCATATAATTCTCTGGTAGGTGTAATCCTTAAAGTTGGAGATAAATAAGGATTTTGCTCTATAAAATTATTGTAAGAATTTTGTTTCAAACCTCCTTCCAATCCTGCATAAGCAATTAGTTGCTCATTCAGTAATCCGTAGGATGCATTTATTTTTGGATAGACATAAAAAGCTGTTTTACTTTTTTCCAAATCTGATGATAAGTATCCTGCAAATCCTACTGATAAAATTAAATGTTCATAGTTAAAATCATAGCTAGGTAAAATACCTACATTAAAAAAACCAAAATCAATCCCATTGGTATTACTATAATTTCTACTAAAATTTCCATTTAAAAAATCAATATCCATATTAATTTTAAGAGGAATATCTATCGTTTTTAAACTAAATTCTGGATGGGCTTTAAAGTTGAACTCAGAGGAAGAATAACGATCAGTTGTGACCCCCAAACTAACTACTACCTTTTCAAAATAAGAATCATCCTTAGCTAAAGTACCTTCCACTTCACCATTGTAGTAGATTTGTTTTGAATCTATTGAGTTTAAAAGTTCTGGACTGGCAAAATCAAATAAATTATTTAAGCCATACCAATTATAAATTTGGTGTTTTAATTTTGCTTTTAGCGCATAACTCATTTTTTTTTGATTGCTGGTATAATTTAGTTCGAATTGACTATTGTAAAATTGATCATCTAAATAAATATTTTTGATTCCGCCTTGTGAAGAGTTATGTTTAAAAAATAGACCAATATTATCGGTAGCACTTATTTCAAAGTTATTGGAAAACTGCGCAATCATATTAGTATAATTTCCAATTCCTATAAATGCAAAATTATCATAAAGTTGAAGAGGTGCTGTTTTTTCAAGACGAATCACTTTACCTTTAGCTGGATTAAAAGTAGAGGCTACTGGAATCGAAAAGGTAGAATACGTTACTTTTCTTTTTTTAAAATTTGAAGTATCAATTTTTAATGGGTTTTCTCTTATTTTAAAGGCATCTGAAATTGACGGCGAATAAGGTTTTACTATATTCACTATCGCTGTTTCTAAAGTATCCTTCTTTTGAGCCTTTAAGGTTTCTAAAGAAGATGAAAAGAATAAAACAACAAGAAAAATAATAGCTAAGCTGTTGTTTGGAATAAAATAGATTTGTGTTTTCAATTTTAATTTAATTTTTAGTCAGACCTACGTTAATTTTTATTATCTATTTTTATTGACTCATTGGTTTTAGATTCTTCCATTTTTATAGATGCTAAATCCGACGTTGCTTCTTCTATAATCTCTGGATACTCCGTAAAGTTATTAATGATACTTTCTAGTATATACGTAGCTTGAAAAGCATCGTTAAGTTGATAAAAGTTTTTTGCCATTAGTAGTAATCCTTTTGCTCCAAAATACTTGAATCCCGGATACTCCTTCGCTAATTTTTGTATACTACTATTTGAAGATTTATATTGTTGAGCTTGGTGCTTGAAATACGCATCATAATACCATGCTTCTGCAGCTAATTTACCACTAGCTGATGTTAAAACCTCTAAATAAGCCTCTCTTGCTTTATTTTGATCTCCAGTTTTAATTGCAGATCGGGCAATTATAATATGGGCGTCACTTTTAATAGTACTCTCAATTTTTTCATTTAAAAGTACTTTTTCAGCAAAAATAACTGCTTTATTGTATGTTTTAAGTTCAAAATAAGCCTTCATCAGATTGGATTGAGCAAAGATTATATTTTGTAGAAAATCAGCTTCTTTCTCAAGACGAATTAAATAAGGTAAAGAAGATTTATAATCTTTTTTCTCTAAATACAATTGAGAAATTTTGGCTAGTGCTTGTTCTGTAAATTCATTTCGGTCACTATCAAGCACAAATTGATATTGTAGGATTGCATTTTCATTATTTTGCTCCAAAAAATATAATTGGGCTAAATAAAAGTGCGTCTTTAGAGCATGTTTACCTTTTGGAAATTTAAATATATATTTTTCAAAGCGAGAAATTGCTTGATCTGTTTTATTTTCTAAATAAGTTATTTCGGCTGCTTTAAAAGTGGCATCATCAATTTCTGAATTTTCAATATTTACAAAATCAAGTCTGTCAACCCAAGTAGCATAATCGTCCACTCTTCCCAGTTCTATATAAATAATTTTAGCAGAGGAAACAGCTTGTAATGCTTCTTGTGAAGAAGGAAAATCATTTGCTACTCTTTTGAATATGGAAATTGCTTCCTTACTTTTTCCTGTATTTTCTAGTATTAAAGCTTTTTTTAGTAATGATTTCGAAACATAACTACTATTGGGTAAGTCTTTAATTATAGTGTTATAGGAGACCATTGCATCTTGGTAATTTTCTTGAGACACGTACGTATTTCCGAGTTCATACAATGCATCATCTTTATAAATCGATTTGGAAAATTTATTTATAACTACTTTAAGACCCTCAATTTTTTTTAAAATTCTATCCACAAAACCATAACTAATTGCTTTTTGAAAATATATATAATCTTGATCCAATGCTCCGTCTTCTATTGCTTTATTGTAATTTTCTAGTGCTGACCAATAATCGCTTAACATAAAATAACTGTCCCCTATTCGAACAAAGGCATCTCTTTTTTGATTTAGGTTTAGCGTAGCGGATGAAACAAAACGATTGAACTGATTGATGGCATCTTGGTACTTCTTGAGTTTGAAATTCGTATAACCTACATTGTAATATATAGTGTTAATCTCTGATGTTTTGGATGAATTTGGTAATTGTAGAAATTGTTTATAGCTTGTTAGAGATGCATTAAAGTTCAATAATTGATAGTCACATTCTGCCTTCCAATAAATTGCTCTCGCTTTGAAAATGGAATCACTTGGTTCTTCTAATGATTTTTCGAATACTTGAATAGCCGCTGAATACCTTCCCTCATTAAATAGTTCTAAACCTCTATAAAAACAAACTTTTTGATAGGCTGACTTGTTTTGGAAAGATATATTGTTTTCGAGAAAATCAATAGCTAATTGGTAATTTTTAGAGGAAATATAGGAATCTATCAATAATTCTTTTACTTCATTATTATTCTTATTATTGGGATAGTTTTCAATAAATGATAGTAATACTTCAAAAATGTTTTGATAACTATTTCCAATTTGATAACTCAATTTAGCATAATTAAGAAAAGCATTTTCTTTAATTTCAGCATTGAAATTCATTTCAGAGGCACTTTTAAAAGCGTTAAGTGCTTGTTGTTTTTGTTCGATTTTTAAATATGAATTTGCTAAGTGGTAAAATGCATTCTGAGCAGTAGCGTCGTTTCCATCAATGATCTTACTAAATTCACCAATAGCATTTTGATAATCCTGTTGTTTAAAAAACACGTAGCCTAATTGATAATAATCAGTATTGTTCCATTTACCCTTTTTTCCTTGATAATTTTTTAAATAGCCTAAGGCTTCCTTGTAGTTTTCTAAATTAAAATAACTTTCTCCTATTATTTTTGATAATTCACTTTTTTCTCTTGGATTTGAACTTTCATATTGCTGTAATGCTACATCAATAGCTTTTTGAAAATTACCTAGCTTAAAGTTAATATCTGCCTGATAGTACGAAATCTCCTTTAAATACCGTTGCTCATTTTTAACTTCTTCAAACATAGAAGAAGCCTTCGTATAATCATCTTCTTCATAAGCTATATAACCTAAATAATACCTGGCTTCTAGGTCGTTACTAGAATCTAATAATTTATTAAAATATATTTTTGCTTGATCATATTGTTTATTTTGAAAAAATGAATAGCCTTTGTTAAAATTAAAAGATTTTTTTTCAGCAGTACTCAAACTTTGTTCGTCAACCATCACATACCAATTAAGCGCATCAGTATAATTTTCATTTAAAAAATAGTAATTGGCTAAATTTAAATAGGCACTTTTTTGATTGACACTGGTTGGATACTCCTTTAAAAATAGTTTTATTAGTTGATCTGCGTTTTTTTGATTTAATTGAACTGCACTAATGGCGATATAGTAAGCACTTTTACTCTTTATATTTTCATCACCAGAAGTATTTATAATATCAGTAAACAATGACTGTGCAGCCAGATATTGATGATTATTATATAAATGGAAAGCCATATTATAATCAACTAATTTACTAGTATAATCTGCTGTTTGTTGTGCATAAAAGTTAGTGGTCACTATAATTAAGGAAAGAAAAAAGAAAAGATTTTTTAACATAAAATAATTAATTTTCAAAACATAAAGATATTGTATAAACATCAAATTATGTTGTGATTTATAAAAGAAGAAAAGATGAGTTATTAACTATTAATTAAAGTAAAACGATTCTTTAATTTTTTTAAAATCTTTTCATAAAACATTACGATCTATAATGATTATAACGGCACAAAATAGTATTAAGTATTTTATAAACGTCTAAAAAATTAAACCCATATAAGCTTATAAAAATTTTACTTATTTTTAATGCAGAAACGTTTTATTAAATCATAATTATGAAATATGTATTCCTTTTTTGTCTATTCATCATCACTACAAATACTTTTAGTCAAAATAAAAAATTAAAAAATATTTATAGCAATAATGATAAAATTGGCATAGGAACCAATTCTCCGGATGAATTACTGACTGTAAAAGGTAAAATACATACCCAAGAAGTTATTGTTGATTTAAACGGAGCAGTTGCACCCGATTTTGTTTTTGAAACCTATTACACTCCTTTTTCTAAATTAAATCCAACTTATAATTTTTTAAGCTTGGAGGAGATCGAAACTTTTATTAAAAAAAATCATCATCTACCAAAGATTCCATCGGCAGAAGAAATTGAGCAAAATGGGTTATCATTGAAAGAAATGAACTTACTTTTGTTGGAGAAAATTGAAGAACTAACTCTTTTTACAATCCAACAACAAAAGGAAATAGATTTATTAAAACTTGGACAACAAAAAAAATAATAACGACAATAACCTTCTAATTAAAAAATAAAATGTCTCAATCTGTTTTATCATTAAATAAAGCCTCTATTTTTCAACGGGAAAATCTAATACTCTCCGACATAAATATCGCCATTGATAAAGGAGAATTT
>JAAEPP010000469.1 GCA_024232495.1 Flavobacteriaceae bacterium | reverse complement strand
TTGACCTCGGTGGCCGTCAGTGTAGGGTCGGGTGATTTGTTAGTCATCATTATCTACCCCAGGTAACGCCGGCAGCGGCTGCCAATCGGTTACGCCGTCAATCGGGTAGAAGTAATCGCAATGCTCGCTGGTCATTTCTTCATACCATCCCTCTGGACACCAATACCGATCAGCTGCCTCCTCGTAATCAGCTCCCTCGCACTCTTCCCAGTTATCGGCATCTAGCGTATGCTTTGCAGCATAGAATCCGCGAGTAACAACCCGATTACCATTCTGATAGAAGCGCGCAACTGATACAGCTTTACCTGTTTCCGGTAATCTATCTTTAACACTTATCCAATCACTCATCATTATCTCCGTAGCTTGTAACCCTTTTTTATTGGTCCAGCACCGGGTTAACTGGTTCGAATCTATCTAACAAGTAACAACCGCTTACACCCTTCACCCAGATTACAGCCGAATGACCAGATAGAACCTCTGCCCTGCTCTGCGTATGTGTTGGTTTCTTCTCGCCACTATCCATGTGAAGCCACCCCTTAGTTCCGAG
>JAAEPP010000468.1 GCA_024232495.1 Flavobacteriaceae bacterium | reverse complement strand
TATTACTTTCAGGGTTTCTTATAGTTTCCCATGAAACTTAGTGAAATCTTAGCCCTGCAATAAAAGTTCACCTCAATTTTTTATAAAGTACGCTTTTCGCATGGAATAAAATGATTCTGTTTGCTCTGAAACGTTTAAAACAAACATTATACAATATTTCCGTCCATGGGAACAGCCTAGAACTAATTACTTCGAGGGTTTCTTATAGTTTCCTATGAAACTTAGTAAAAAATTAGACCCGCAATAAGAGTTCACCTTAATTTCTTATAAACCACGCATTTTCCGAGGAATAAAACAAGTCTGTTTGCTCTAAGACGTTGTAATCAAACATATTACAACAGTTCTGTCCATGGGAACAGCGTAGAACTTATTACTACGAGGGTTTCTTATAGTTCCCCATGAAACTTAGTGAAAATTTAGCCCCACAATAAGAGTTCACCTCAATTTCTTACAAACTACGCATTTCCGATGGAATAAAACGATTCTGTTTGCTCTAAAACGTTGTAGACATACGTATTACAACAGTTTTTTATAGGAACAGGTTTGAACTTATTAAACCGAGGCTTTCTCATAGTTCCCCATGAAACTTAGTGAAAATTTAGCCCCCCAAATAAGAGTTCACCTCAATTTTTTTTAAAGTACGCTA
>JAAEPP010000467.1 GCA_024232495.1 Flavobacteriaceae bacterium | reverse complement strand
CTCTGGCATTCAATAGCTGAGGAATGTGCCAACCAAACCCTAAATATTTTTTATTTTTTTTTCCCCGGTATCTGGTGTGTTACTATTGCCAACAAAGTTCTTAGTAATAGGGAGGGTTATAGAAGACGACAATTAAAAACTTTTTTGTTTTAACCATAACTGGGTTGTTCACAGTTCTCTGGTTTTAACCAGAGAGCACTTAAAAGTGCTCTCAAAAACATGTTGGCCAGTAAATGACTGAATTGTTCATCATAAATTCCCATATAAACAAGCGGCCTTACGGCCGCCCCGGTACCAGACCCTGACGGACCGGTTTGTTGAAGTGACCAGTCATTTCCCTTGACCAGTTAGCACATTTAGCAGGCCTTTGGCCTCGGCCAGGGGCCTTCGGCCTCAGCCGGGGGCCTTCGGCCCGGCCCGGGGGCCTTCGGCCCGGCCCGGGGGCCTTCGGCCCGGCCCCGCCCGGGGGCCTTCGGCCCCGCCTAGGGGACTTCGGCCCTGGCCGGGGG
>JAAEPP010000466.1 GCA_024232495.1 Flavobacteriaceae bacterium | reverse complement strand
AGTCACAAATAATCACATAAAAGTCGATCAATAGTCACAGCATTGAACTGTTCATTGTCGTCAAAGGCTTTGTTAGTTGTGTTTGAGGGGTTCAGAATGGTTTGGATAGTTTGAATAGTTTGAATAGTTTGGAGTGATTTGTGTCGTTGGCGTATAATTATGAGTTTGAAGAGTTTGAATCGTTTGATGTCTTTGAGTTTGTGGTGTGTTGGGATGGTCATAATTGGTATTCTCTCCAATCTGTTTGGTAAAAGTCTGCGGTGCAAGGATATACATGATTGCGTTCTGTGGGTGTGAAGGGGTGGGTTCACCAAAAGTTGAAAAAGGTGTCAAAGTGTGTGGCATTGACCGTGGTGGATGCTGTAGTGTTTACCCTTGGATGGGATTTGTTGAATTATACTTTTTGGAGTGTAAGGGTGTATTTGCTGCAGCAGCTGGGGATGGCATGGTTGACGTGGGCTCAGTGGTGGATGTGTGTGAATCCATCTTGGGATGAGTATGTATTGATTGGTGTGATCGCTGTCCTATTCTATTTTCAGTAGTAGGGTAGGTGGTGACAGCATGCACTTTAGATCACTTTAGTAGCTAAAAAAAGACTTAAGTGAGGGTTTTAAATTCCGACTCTTCATATGGTTTT
>JAAEPP010000465.1 GCA_024232495.1 Flavobacteriaceae bacterium | reverse complement strand
TAGTGATCCAAATAAAACGTATAAAACGGTATATTACCCAGAATCAGGTAAATTCCATTGTAATTGTCCAGGTAGATGGAGAGCATTTGATGGTAAATGTAAACACATAAAAGCATTAGAAAAAAAAGTAAAGTAATGCGCTGAAAATGTGGTTACCACAGTAAGGGTTCGTATATTCACGTGTTCGAATAGTTCGAGCGATTAATTAATTTAAAATAAAGGTTATATGTTTATTCAAGTAAAAAATCAAAAATTAAAAAGAAACAATCAATTTAGAGTTCAAACAATGCCTGCTGGTATTAAAGAAATTAAATCCAGAGGTTGGAATGTTAATGACTGTAAATTTGAACAGCTTAGAGATGAATTAGTTACTACTAAGTATAAAGAGTTAGATGGTAGAATGAATACCAGAGGTAAACAATTTGCACAAAGAGCTGGATTATAAGATATGAAGTTATCACCAACAAGAGAAATGCTTAGGCCATATTCAGATTTGATTTTAGCATCATTAGATGTAAACCAAGTAGCAACTAGAGTAGGTGCTGTGGCTGAATTTATTTTAATGAACCATTATGGTTGGTTAAAAAATGGAGATATAGGTAATGAAAAAGGATATGATGCCACAGATAAAGATGGTAAAAAACATGAAATAAAAGGTATGTCCTATGAAACTAAAACACATTATGTTGCCTATAAACACTCTGCAAAAGCAGATAAATATGACTATTTAAGTATTCTTCATTTTAATGAAAAAAGGGTAGCACATATTCCTAGACAAGAAATAAATAAATTTATTGAAGAAAATACACTACCTGGTAGAAAAACTAAATCATTACGTTTATGTTTTAGTGATCCTATTTTAACTAAACTTGGGAAACCAAGAAAAAAATCATTATTTTTAGCATTATTTTTAAAATACGAAGATAAACAATTTACATTTTAATATGAGTAGAGGCAGACCAAGTGAGCAAGTAGAAAGATTAGATAAATGGACTATAGATAGTACTGATTATGATGGATCTAGATCAATTATTAAATTTGATATATCCAAATCGGCAAATGGTCCTTATTCATGGGAAAATATTCCACCTAAAGGTACTAGACAATCTAAACCAAAAATCGATCAACGAATGTATGGTAAAAATCCTGTAGTTGTAGTATTTAAAACCTCTAATCGTTCAAACGCTAAAACTAAAATGAAAGTAATTAATAAAAATATTGATTATGTCCTATCAGCTAAAAAAATACCAGGTATACCGGCTATTGCTGAATGGCTTGATGTTGGTGTTGGGAACTCATTTGTGAACAAGTATAAGCAAAAATATAACTTAACTTAGTTTTTATATATTTATAACAAAATATTAATCAATAAATTTAATTATGTTAAAAATTATAGGTCTTATAGTAGTAATTCTAATAATCGGAGCTGCAGTTTATTATTTCGGTTTTTATAAAAGAGGAAAAATAAATGACCGTGATGGTGATTTTATTCCTGATGAAATCGAAGATACAGTTGAAGATGTAAAAGAAGTAGTTAAAGAAACTAAGCGTAGAGCTAAAGCAGTAAAAAAAGAACTTAAAGATGTAGTAGATCAAGTAGGTGATGTAGTTGATGCTGCAAAAGGTAAAAAACGTAGAGGTAGAAAACCAAAAGCTAAAAAATAATGAGCAAATATAATTTAATAGACATTT
>JAAEPP010000464.1 GCA_024232495.1 Flavobacteriaceae bacterium | reverse complement strand
TACGGCAGAAAACACGGATATAGCAATAAATTGTTATTATTGTCATAAATGCCAAAAAAGCACACCTACAGTATTACAAATATGGTAGATAACAGAACTATATCCTTATTTCCTGTAAAACAGAGCTCATTGACACTTGCATCAAAATTTAGGTGAGTGTATGTATTTAAACCATTCCCGGTAAAAAGCACACCAATTCAGAAGTAAAGAAACACTTGCTAAAAATTTTTTCCATGGGATCTGAGCCCCGCAATATTCTTAAAATATTCTTAAATCTCACCGATTTTGAGGCTCATTATTCTTAAAAAATTTATTCTTATAAAAAAAAAGAGTGTAGAGCAACTGTATTTCTTAATAAGAGCAAATTTAAGAGCAAATTAGATGAACAAGGTCTCAAAAACTACATTCTGAATGCACAATTATGAACATGACTCTTTGGAAAACCAGCATTATAATCAGGTCTAGTGATCGTAATTTATTAATATATTAGCCATATGTTTTCATGCTGAAAGAATATTAAGTATAAAAATTGATTAATAATGAAAGCTATAATAGTCTGTCTAATGATTGTGAAAACATGAAAGTTTGAGCCAGTCCCCTTTCTTGCTTCCGATCTATATCGCCCTGCACTTCTGTAAATCAAGCAAAATGATGATGCAGTTGTAGACT
>JAAEPP010000463.1 GCA_024232495.1 Flavobacteriaceae bacterium | reverse complement strand
ATTCATAGCTGTTTGCTTGCCAAAGTCTTCAGTTAGATTTAATTGAAAACCTAATAAATTATTTATATTAGCTAATGCTTCTTCATAGGCACCTATGGTTATGCTAACATTACCTGCAGCTTTTTGAATTTCATTAAATTGGTTTACAACTCCTGGTATGGTAGTACTATATAGTTCTCTTGCTGACTCCCTAGATATTAACATATTTCGAGACATCTCAGCAGTAGCTTTTGAAGCACCTACCATAGCATCAAAGAAGAATTTAACTACATCAGCTGCCATTTTTACTAGAGCTAAAGGACCTAATGCTTTATTTAGTATAGGACCTAATGCTTTAAAACCAGCTCCCATAGATTTTATAGCTATACCAGATTTAGAAAATGGAAGTTTAGTCTTCCCCATTTGCATAGCCTGCAGGTTTGCTTTAGTAAGTCTTGAAGCCATAGCTTTTGAGGCAACAGCAGATTCTTTAAATGGTCCTGATAGTTTTCTTAACCCTGGAATAGAGGAAGTAAGATCTGATAGAAAAGAGAAAGCTTTAGGAACACCTAATTTATCTACTTCACCAGCCGCATTTCTAGCTTGGGAGAGATTTTTAGAAATTGAAGATGAACTATCAACTTGGTCAGCAAGACTCCGTTCAATGCGTTGGAAGGTTACTAATTGTTCTTCTAAAATTTCTTTCTGCTCACCTTGAGCACCCTCAATATCATTTTCTATGGATGCAATTTTAGAACTAACAAATCTTTGTTCTCTATAGAGAGATAACTGTGTTTTTGCTAGTTTTTGTTGACGCTTTTGGATACTTTCTACCTCAAGGGTAAGTGATTTTTCTTCCTGAGAAAGATCTACATTTTGTTCAGAAAGTTTATTTATTTCTTTAAGAATTCTTCTAGTTGCTGTTTTAAAATCAAGATTTTCTTTTACAGCTCCTAGTTGTTTCCTGATTTCATCACTAATCTCCCTCGTACTTCTTAATTCCTCATTTCTCTCATTATTAACTTGTTTCTGAGTTTGGAGGAGGTCACCATAGTAGTTAGTTAAATTTTCTACTTCTTGATTAAATTCTTTTTGATTTTTTATATCTTGTCTACTAGCGCCCTTCATCTATGATATTGGATTTTATTATAAATATTAAAAGACATTATTTCTTTGATGCCTTTGTAACATAGCTAGGTTTTGATTTAAAACTACTATTTGTGGGGGGTGTAAATGCAGATTTAGGTATGTTGGCTTTAACGGGATTATTAAGGTCTATTTGATTTTTAGAAGCATTTTGGGCTTCTTCTTTTTTATCATACCAATTTTT
>JAAEPP010000462.1 GCA_024232495.1 Flavobacteriaceae bacterium | reverse complement strand
TGTAAATTGGAAGAGCCTAGTGCTTATTACACCGAGGATCTCTTACATTTCCCCGTGCAACTTAGCAAAAATTTAGCCCTGCAATAAGAGTTCACCTCACTTTCTTAATAAGTATGCCTTTTGCATGGAATAAAATGATTCCGTTTGCTCTAAAACGTTGTGAATATACGTATTACAACAGTTTTGTTAATGGGAACAGCCTAGAACTTATTCCACCGAGAGTTTGTTATAGTTCCCCATAAGACTTAGTGAAATCTTAGCCTCGCAATAACAGTTCACCTTAATTTCAAATAAAGTACGCCTTTCGCATAGAAAAAAACGATTCCGTTTGCTCTAAAACGTTTTAAACATACGTAATACAACTATTCTGTCCATGGGAACAGCCTAGAACTTATTACAACGAGGGTTTCATATAGTTTCCTATGATACTTAGTGAAAAATTAGACCCGCAATAAGAGTTCACCTAATTTCTTATAAAGTACGAAGTTCCCATTGAATAGAATGATTGCGTTTGCTCTAAAACGCTGTGAACAAACGTATTACAACAGTTCTGTCCATGGGAACAGCGTAGAACCTATTATTTCGAGGGTTTCTTATAGTTCCCAATGAAACTTAGTGAAAAC
>JAAEPP010000461.1 GCA_024232495.1 Flavobacteriaceae bacterium | reverse complement strand
TACGTTCCGATAGAGACGATTCTTAGTAAGTGGTATGGAGAAGCTGAGCAGAATTTATCAAAAATTTTCGAAAAAACATCTTTATTAGGAAAGGCTATTATTTTTATTGATGAGATCGATGCTCTAGCAGTTGCTAGAAATAGTTCCGAAACTGGGAATGGATTATCAATGTTAACTTTTAGTAACTCACCTGACTCCGTGCTCACTAAACAGAATTCTTTTCGCTTTAAAGAAGGGTAGATATTAAGTTGGGTTATCTTAGAGTCCAAAGTCCATCTTCTAAAAATATTCAAATTAAAATCAGTCAGCAGAATATCTTTACTCAAAGAAAACATCAGATTTGCTGAGAGAGAATAAACATCAGTTGGATCTTCATAGAAATTTACTTGAAGAGTTTTTTTATGTTTTGATGAATTGAGATCATCTTGTTCAAACATCTCATCAAATCCTTCATCTGAAATATTGCCCTAGATATATCTACTGTCCACTAACCTAATCTTCTACATTTTATCTGTCTTGAACAATATAGAGAGATAAGATTGTTTATGATAGCCAATACTCTATACGTAGCCATTGATGTTAATCAGGTAATTATCATAAGAATCTTGGTTGGACATGTTCGAAGCATCAAATAATGATAATTCAACTTGAGAGAAATTCTGAATCTTCACCCATAGATTTTCGAGGATAAAGGTCTTAGCTTTCAAAGCCAGTCTGAAACTACTGATCTTATTGAAATCATGAGCTATTGATAAATTGCCAGATTCTTTATGATATGTCATTCTTCTTAATAGAATTGAATTTTCGAAATTCGAAATATTTTTAAGAAAATATCCCTGTGAATTGACCAGTACAACTCGAGGAGCGAATCCAGCTATTACGTAGAGTTGCTCATTCACTTGTAATATCTCTAAAACCTCGAAAGGCGTTTTCTTCTCGAATATATCAAACTTGATTTCCTCTTCTTCAATTTTATAAACAGCTATGGTATTGTTAGCATAAGCAAACCAAAGGTTCTCATCTCCAAAATGTTTGATAACATTGACCGTTGTGATTTTCTGATTTAGATTCACTCTCTGAAGATTCGTCACGTCATAAACTGAAATGAAACTAAGAGAGTCTGCTGTGAGTAAAACCCCAAGTGATTCTATAAGACAACCACCTTCTATGTCTCTATCTTTGATCTAAATCTTCTTCAGCTCTTTTTCCCCTTCTTCAGGTCTTATCTTAAAAATAACAATCTCATTCGAGGTCAGAATATACAGAGTTGTTTCGTTGTTATTGAATCCAATGAATTTGATATCTTGTGCTTTGCTGCTCAGAGAAAATTTCTTAGATGCTGATAACTCACTCCCATCCCAGAGTATTATTTTGTTATCAGCTCCAGCTGTTGCGAAGTAATTACCAAATTTTGATATTGAAATATAAAGGATCCCTCTTCGATGTCCTGTTTTTAGTTTATTCAGGGTCTTCCCACTGTGTGCGTTGAGAACCTCAATTGAATCATCAAAAGCGGATAGAATAAATTTACCATTGTTTGAGTTAGCAATGCTCTTTATAGTAGAGTTATTCTTCCCGTTTGTCTCACTGAAATCTCTTTCCCACCATTTTTCATTAAACATTATTTAAATTAGATTGATTGATTTGAGGAGAAGATTATCTTGATATGAAAATTAAAATTTTTGTAATTAATTTTTAATGAGTTTCTTCAAATTCATCAATTTCAAGCATTTTTTAACAAAAATTCCGAAAGCTTTCATTTTCTCTAGCTTGATCTATTCGCTTTCTATTCACTAAAAAATTGCCTTTTGCGTTTATCATGATCTTCAGAGCGTGTAGGATACTTTAGCTAAAGAAATCTCTAAGATTAAATACGAGTACAGCAAGCATACCAATTGGTTTCCGAAATTATCCGTAAAAATTAAAAACAACAAAATCGTAATCGGTTTCAATATTGATCAGAGAAAATGCGATATCTTCTCATTATTGCATCAGGTGATCGAATGCCTCTCCAGATCCGGAGCTGTTTTAGATGCGAAGAGTATCAAGACATTTAGCCACAACGAAATCAAAACCATTCAGCTCGACTACAGAGACAAAACCTCCACCGGGACTATCTCAATAGTTGGAGAGTTTGTACTTGACAGACCTGGCTTTAGATTTACTCTTGAAAAATCCTAATCTGTTTCTAAGTCGGATGTTGACATGGTGATGAAAGTTTATCTAGACGCGAACAAACCTTCTAAGATGAGAGAGTCGAGAAAGAAATTCATTAAATCATTAAAAAAAGTAAATTATTCAGATTCAGATTAAAAGAGGTTTAAGGAGAGCAATTAATCAGTAGAAGATTCTATTAAAGAATTGAAAGAATTAGGAGTGACGCTGATAATGCCTGGAGATAGAGATTACATGTCTTGGGACGAGTTGGGTGGATATGAACAGTAGAAGAGAATCATCGAGGATACTATTTTGCTTTCATTAACTCATGAGGAGATCTATGATAAAATTACTAGGATAACGAGATAGAAATTTTAGAAAAACAAACCGAAGGCTGTACTGTTCGAAGGACCACCTGGTACTGGTAAAACGACATCAGCCAAGATTATAGCCTCTCAAGTTGGTATCCCTTTGGTTTACGTTCCGATAGAGACGATTCTTAGTAAGTGGTATGGAGAAGCTGAGCAGAATTTATCAAAAATTTTCGAAAAAACATCTTTATTAGGAAAGGCTATTATTTTTATTGATGAGATCGATGCTCTAGCAGTTGCTAGAAAT
>JAAEPP010000460.1 GCA_024232495.1 Flavobacteriaceae bacterium | reverse complement strand
ATGCGTTTTTTGAAGTTATTATGGCCCCTTATTGCTCCCAGAACAGTCCTGAATGGATTCAAAGCCTATTTAGAACCATTTACTTTGATCACATTTTGACCAAAAACCATGGGCTAACCATCAGGGGGTTTTCCAACTTTTTGCCGATTTTGAAGTAAAGTTTTTTGCTGATTCTATGCGTTTTCTGAAGTTATTATGGCCCCTTATTACTCCAAGAACAGTCCTGAATGGATTCAAAGCCTTTTTAGAACCATTTACTTTGATCAAATTTTGACCAAAAACCACGGGCTAACCATCAGGCCTTTTTCCAATTTTTTGGCTAATTATGAAGGGATTTTTTTCGGAGATTTCATGCGTTTTCTGAAGTTATTGTGGCCCCTTATTGCTCCCAGAACAGTCCTGAATGGATTCAAAGCCTATTTAGAACCATTTACTTTGATCAAATTTTGACCAAAAACCATGGGCTAACCATCAGGCCTTTTTCCAATTTTTTGGCTAATTATGAAGGGAACTTTTTCGGAGATTTCATGCGTTTTCTTAAGTTATTGTGGCCCCTTATTGCTCCCAGAACAGTCCTGAATGGATTCAAAGCCTATTTAGAACCATTTACTTTGAT
>JAAEPP010000459.1 GCA_024232495.1 Flavobacteriaceae bacterium | reverse complement strand
CGTCACAATTGTTTTCTCTACTCTCGCCCCTTACAGTTATTATCTCTAATATCGCACATCACAATTGTTATCTCTAATATCGCACATTACAGTTATTATCTCTAATATCGCACATCACAATTGTTATCTCTAATATTGCACATCACAATTGTTATCTCTAATATCGCACATCACAATTGTTATCTCCAATATCGCACATCACAATTGTTATCTCTAATATCGCACATCACAATATTTTGCTCTTTTGCTCTTTTCGTTATCCCTTAAGTGATAATAGTCGTTGCATCTAGTTTTTGCAATATTAATGATATATCCAATATCACACATTTCAATTGTTATCTCTAATATCACACATTTCAATTGTTATCTCTAATATCACACATCACAATTGTTATCTCTAATATCACACATCACAATTGTTATCTCTAATATCACACATTTCAATTGTTATCTCTAATATCGCACATCACAATTGATATCTCTAATATCGCACATCACAATTGTTATTTCCAATATCGCACATCACAATATTTTGCTCTTTTGGTCTTTTTGTTATCCCTTAAGTGATAAAGTGATAATTGTCATTGCATCTAGTTTTTGCAATATTAATGATATATTCAATATCGCACATCACAATTATAATCTCTAATATCGAACCTCATAATTGTTAT
>JAAEPP010000458.1 GCA_024232495.1 Flavobacteriaceae bacterium | reverse complement strand
TTTTTTATCCTTTTACTTTTATAGAAAACCCTTATATAGCCAAAGCAATTTATAATTTAATTAGCATTGTTTTATTTAGTTGGAGCCTTTATTTACTTGTAAGATATAAGTTTAAAAAACAATATGAGATTTTATTTTTTTTACCCATCCTTTTTTTTGTTCCCATTCGTAACGGGATATTATTTGGGCAATCTTATTTTTTAATTTTTGCGTTAGTTGTATTTGGATTCTTATCTATGGAAAACAAAAAAGAAAAACTCGGAGTAAGCCTAATAAGCATTGCAGTTTTATTGAAGATATTCCCAGTTTTTTATGGAGTCGCATTATTGTTTTATAAAAATTGGAAAGCAATAATGGTTGGAATAATCTCTTCACTTATTTTAATAAGCTTTTCAATATTTATTTCAGGAGTCCCTATTTGGGAAACTTACCTACTGGAAATATTACCCAATGCAATACAAAACAATAGTTCTGTTGACTTTCGTTACAATGCACAGTCTATGGATGTTTTTTTAAAGACCTTATTAATTGAAGACTCATACTATAACCCAGATGCATTGTTCAATAATGAGCAAGTTTACATTTTATTAAAGTGGTTATTTAAATCGGTTGTGATTGCTTTGACGGTTGGACTTAGTTTTAAAAACAAAAAAAACCTTTTCAGACTTTTATCTTTTTGGGTGGTTGCCTTGTTTTTATTACAAAGCAGGACAGCTACCTATGCACAAATTTTGTGGATCATACCAATGATTTGTTTACTAAATCAAAAAATATCAAACATAAAAAAAATAGTTTCTCTTCTAGTTCTTCTAATTATCTGTAATATTCCGGTTTATCAACTCGAACCATTACCGATATTTTTTAAATTTTTAAGATTATGGTTCACTATTTTATTGAGCTTGTTGTTTTTTAGTAGCTTTTCAATTAAACCAGATTATAAATGGTTTATCATGGCTTTAGTTGTTTTATTACCACTTCATTTAGGGATATTTAAGAAGACTGAAAAGAATATTTCTACCTATGTTTTAAAAGAAAAGGAGTATTTTTTGATTTATGATTATTTTGAAAACGAAGGGTCTTTACATGTAAAAACTCTGGGGAAAAAAGGAAACCAAACCATTAATTTAAATGTACCGATTTTCGCATTTAATGAAAATATTTCAGAGGTAGTTGGTAATCAAATAAAATTAGGAGACCAGCTTATTTTAGAAGATTATTCTTTAAAGAAAAAGCCTGTTTTGGTCAATAATAAAGAATTATATTACTTGACCGATCATCATTCAAGAAGAGGGGCTTTTACCCTAAAAAAAATTAACATTGAAGCAATTCATTAAATACTACATAAAAGATTCAATATTGTTAGGGTTAGAAAAAACAAAATTGTTTCTATTCCCTAGAAAGAAACCAATTCTTGTATTCACGATGGCCAAGGTAGGGTCTTTAAGTGTTTACTTTTCATTAAAAAAAAGACTCTTTAAAAATGCGATATTTCACGTTCATTCTCTCAATGAAATAGAAATTAAAAAAGGGATTCAACTGTGCTTTCAAAACAGGGTATATCCGGGCAGTAAAACACCTGTTTTTCTGATCAATAAGAAAATTATCAATCAAAAACGACCTTTTAAAATAGTATGCTTATTTAGGGATCCATTGGAAAGAAATATTTCAGCTTTTTTTGATGCATTTAAATTATACACAGGTACAAAACCTAATGATTATAATAGTAGTTTAAAAAAATTAAAAGAATATTATGACGAAAACCTTAATCATGAATTTCCCTTAAATTGGTTCGATGATCAATTTTTTGACGCAACGAACATCAATGTGTATGATTATAAATTTGATAAAGAACAAGGATATTCTATTCTTAAAACTGGTGCAATTGAACTCCTCTTAATTAATAGTGATTTAAATGACTTCATAAAAGAAAATCTAATAAGAGATTTTTGTAATTTAAAATCATTCAAACTTAAAAACAGAAATTTATCATCTTCAAAAGAATATGCTTTGTTGAATAGCAATTTTAAAAAGCAAACAAAGTTTTCTAAAGAATATTTAGATTTGTTATACCATTCAAAATATGCAAGACATTTTTTTACCGAAAAGCATATTATAAATCAAAAAGAAAAATGGAGTAACCAACGTTAACTTTTAAACAAACTAAATCGAAATCCCATTTTCTGTAAAAAATATTTTACAGAAACAATTAAAACACCCAAACCATATTTTACACTTCTCGAAAAATTAATTGAAGAAGAATCTTTTTCATAATTAGCCGGGCAGGAAATTTCGCCTATTTCGATTCCATGATAACAAATTTGAGCCAAAACTTGATTGTCAAAAATAAAGTCGTCAGAATTAGCCTGAAAAGGAATATTTTTTAATAGTTCCGCATGAAAGCATCGGTATCCTGTGTGGTATTCTGATAGTTTTTGGCCCATTAATAAGTTTTGAATGACTGTTAAAGCTCTGTTAGAAAGATATTTATAAATAGGCATTCCACCTTTTAATGCACTTTTTCCTAAAATTCTAGATCCCAGTACAACCTTAAAAACTCCACTAGCAATTAAAGAACACATAGTAGGTATTAATTTTGGATCGTATTGATAATCTGGATGTAGCATCACGATAATATCGGCGTCTAGCTCTAACGCTTTTTGATAACAAGACTTTTGATTAGCTCCATAACCCAAATTGTCTTTGTGTTCTATAATGTGCTGAATCCCTAATTTTTTGGCTATTGAAACAGTATGGTCCCTGCTAAAATCATCTGTTAAAATTATGTCGTCAACAATATCAAACGGAATTTCACTAAATGTTTTTTCAAGAGTTTTTTCAGCATTATAGGCTGGAAGTATGACTATTATTTTCTTTTTATTAATCATTTTAATTCAAATAATTAACTTCTCTATTTGACTTTTCCCGAACACTACTGGACACTGGTAATCCTGAAAAAGGAGCATATTGATCAATTTCTTCTCTAAAATAAAGATCTCCGAGAAAAGGGAATTCATCATAAGTATGTGTTGGAACTCCGTCTAATAAATTTTCAATTTCATTGATATTTATACTCCATTCTACACTTAAGCGCTTTGCAGATGGCTCCATAAAAGATATGTAAAGTAACTCTGTTTGTATATGCTGTAATGATTCCTGAAAATCAACTCCATCTACTAAAGAATTTTGTAAATTTCTATGTGTTACTTTAAAATCTAGTAATAAATCTTTAAAGTCTAAATAGGGAATAAACCCATCATAATTATCTTGTACATTAAATAATGGTTGGATCTCAGATTCGTGACACCAAATACATTTAGCAGGTTTTCCTGCATTGCTATGTTGAGGATCGGAGTTTGAAATTCGAAAACCATCTTTGTTGTAAATACCAAATCTAACTTGACCATTTTGCATTAAATCAAGGGTTTCGTATTCTAAAATATCTTCAGACTCCGGACTAATTTCTGAGCATAAAAACAACTGGTTAAAACCATCTTGATCAGAAAATCTAATGATTCGATTTTCATACGAAACACTAGAATTATTAACATAACCGCCCAGATCCTTGAGTTCATAAGAAGTGGATAAATCGGAAAGTAAAAACGGGACTCCTGTTATTTCGTAATAATGTTCAGAAGAACCTATTAACAGACTTACATACCTTCCCAGATCAATAGCTGAAGTAATTTGATATTCTTCAGTTGATTTAATAACAGTATTTAGGCGCTTGAGTTTTTCTAACGCATCGACATTAAAACCTAATTTATTTATTTTTAAAATTATAAATGGATTTTCATTTTTAATACCATTTTCAGTAATTGGTAGTGAAGCTCCAAGATAGGACAGGCACCATTGCAAACCAATAATTGCTTTACTTATGTTGTCTTCCTCGTAACTCTTGTTCCATTTAAGTGTTAGCGAAAAATCCTCCTCTACAATATCATTGTACGTTGAATTGGTACACGAAGTCAATAAAATTAATATTATAATTACGGTCTTTTTCATTATTTACTAATCATCATTAGGCTACCAGCTAACCATGACTTTATTTTTAATTTGGTAGCCTTATAATAGCTTTTGTTTTTACCCTTTAATAGTTCTTTATGATAATTAACTTCATTCACTACTTTTCTGATAGCATGATCATAATACTTTCTTGAATACGTTCTTTTAAAATCAATATCTCTGTCTGTTGAGGTTTCCCAGGCAGGCTGTTTTGTTATTTTATCTTCAATATCTGAATATAAGGAAGTCCCTTTTATTGGGTAGGCCAACGTAATGGTAAAGTATTTTGGGTTGGCTTCTTTAAGATAGTTAATGGTTTTATAAATATCGTCTTCAGTCTCGTTAGGGTATCCAAGCATGATAAAGGTTCCTGACTCAATTCCTTTTTTGTTGGTTTCTCTAATGGCATTTTTCACAGTACTAACATCTACCCTACGATCCATAGCATCTATAATTTTTTGAGAACCACTTTCGGCTCCAATCCAGATACGATAACAACCTGTTTGTTTTAATTGTTCAAGAACTTTATCATTTAACCTTTCAGCTCTTGTGATACATTCAAACGGGATTAAAACCTTTTGTTTAGTTACTTCATTACAAAATTCTTCCATCCATTTATGACTGACCGTAAAAACATCGTCAACAAACCAGATGGAATCAGGATTGTATTGCTTTTGAAGCATACGCATCTCTTCCACCACTAATTTAGCAGGTCTTCTTCTGTAACTTTGTCCGTATACTGCGGTACTGCACCATTTACAAGTATAAGGGCATCCTCTTTGAGTACTAATAGTCATAGAACTTTTACCATGATTAGTTTTCCAAGTATCTAAATATTTTTGAATATTGACACCTTCTCTGTTCGGAAGAGGAAGTTGACTAAGATCTTTAATTTTTATTCTTGGCGGTGTTTTTATTACCAAATTATTTTCTTTGTAAGCAATTCCAGTAATAGAACTATAATCTGAATTCTCTCGAATAGACTGGTATAACTCAGCTATGGTTTGTTCCCCCTCACCAATAATTAAAAAATGAGCTCCAGTATCTAAATAATTTTGAGTATTAAAGGTCACATCGGGACCTCCTAAAATTATTTTTGGAAATCCATATTTGGGATCAGCTATTAATAATTTAATCAACTTAATGACCGTTATTTTGGTCATTAAATTGGTATAGATTGCAACTACTAAGGGTTTTTCTCGTGCTATAAAATCTAATTGAGTTTCCTGATTTGAAAAGGTGGAATCGAATACATGATTTTCAATTTTTTCTTGATTTAAATAACTTGATAGGTACAATAAACCAAGAGGGGCGTATGGCTTCATTATACTTGCCTCCTTTGGATCTTTATTTAGATAATAACCATGTGTTAAAACAATACTCATTTGATTATTTTTTTTGAAATACAATTAAGTAATGATCCGATAAATTTGCCCACATTCGATGTTTTAATAATTTTTCTTTCCACTTTATGATCTCAAAAAGGAATTTTTTATTTTTAAAAAAAGGATTTAAATAAGAAGGTGGGATCGCAATTCCAATTGGATTTAAAGATACTATTTTATATTGCTTTGATAGCAAATTGACTAGTTCCTGATAATTGTAATACCACGTAGGAATTTGTATGCCATCAACATTAGTTACTAAGGCTCTATTTGTGTTTCTCCTTTTCATGTTTTTAAAATCCCCTTTTAAAAAAAAATAAAGCCGTTCCCAAATACAATATTTAGGCATCATAACAAACGCTAACATCCCTTGTGGATTTAGAATTGATTTTGAATTATTCAGAAATTCTTTTAGGTCTTGTTCTGATAAACAATTTAATCCTCCAAAATTAGAAAAAAGTAAATCAAATTTTTCCTTAAAGATTTCTGTGTGAATAGTCTGAAGGTCCAATTGCTTAAAAATTAAATTTGAATGATCATACTTATTTTTTGCAATTTCGATCATTTTATTAGAAATATCAGAAGCAATAACAAAATGACCTTTTTTAGCCAACCAATCGGCATCGATTCCGGTACCGCAATTAATTTCTAGCACCCGAAGTTTTTTTTTCTTCTTTTCAAGCTGTTTATTTAAAAAATAATGAACACGTTCCCGTTGTGCTCTCCCAATCAATGAATTGGAGAAATACGCATCGTAATTTATTGCGTGATCATCAAAATTAGCTTTCATGAGTATGTTTCATTTTATCCAAAATTATTTTATCCAATAAAGAGGACGGGGCATAATAAAAATATAAAAGAAGTGAACGAACTTTGTCTTTTGAAATTGAAAAAGGATTTTTAAGAAGTTGATGAAAGTTAGAAATCGCTTGACTTTTTCTATATTCTTTATGAACATATCGGTGTAGCTTTTTATAAAATCTTGAATTAAAAGTTCCTTGAAACATCATCGCTAGATCGTCAGAATCTTTCCAGTTTGATTTAAATTTTAGATCATCTTTTACCATTTCATAGAACTTAGTCCCAGGCAATGGGTAGGAAACAGAAATGCCAATATTATCTGGTTGCAGTTCTTTAATCATTTCAATTGTTTTGGAAATATCATCTTTAGTTTCGTTCAAATAACCGAATTGAATAAAGAAGGCCACCTTGATATTTTTTAATTTTAATAACTGAGTCGCTTTATAAATTTGATTTAATTGTGTGCCTTTATCCATTGCATCCAATATTTTTTGAGAACCACTTTCAGCTCCTACCCAAACCTCTTTTAAACCACTCTCTGCTAATGCATCTATAGTATCTTCTTTTAGCAATAAATCAACTCGACTTTGTATTGTATATGTTATTCTTAATTCTGCTTCTTTTAATGCAGTATTAAAATTTTGAACCCATTTGGGTTTTAACCCAAAAATATCGTCACACATCCAAAAATTAGTAACGCTGTGATTTTCTTTCAGGGCAGCGATTAATTTGGTAATGTATTCTGGTGAATGTGAATTATATCGAACTCCATAAATAGGTTTCGCACACCAATTGCATTTATAAGGACATCCTCTTGTGGTTGCAATATTTAAAGTGAATTTTTTTCCACTTCTAGCCCATACCTCTTTGTATGCATTAATATCAATTAAATCCCAAGCAGGCATGGGTAGTTCATCTAAATTTTTTAAAACTTCCCTTTTTGGATTGATTGTGTAATCAAGATCATTCTTATAAACGATTCCTTTTAACAAATCGATTTGTTCGTTATTTACAAGTTTAAACACCAATTCTTTTAACGAAATTTCTCCTTCACCCAATAGGACATAATCAGCTCCTTTGTTCAAATATTTTTTATAGTGATCTGTACTGTCTGAGCTATTTACAATTACGGTACAGTTGTGCTTTTTCCCGATGGCTATCATATCAAAAGCAGCCTCTCGCATATTGGTAAGACACATTTTTGTTAAATAATTAAATCCATCATCATAAATAACTAAAAAAGAGGGCTTTTGATCCTGAATTTCTTTTTCAATTTCAAAGGGATTGTCTCTTAAGTTGGTATCAAAAAGAGAGACTGAAAAACCGCTCTTCCTTAATAACGATGCTGCGTATATGGTCCCTAAAGGAGGATAAGGAGTTTTATTGTTCCATTGTTTTTGATCCAAGGGATAATAGTAGGAATGTGAAAAGAGAATATCAAGCATTTTCTTTAGCGATGTGAATATTATGTTTTTCTCTTAATTCGTCGTATCTATTGTTTAGGCGATCAATTACTTTTCGTTGAAAATTTAAAGGATGATGCTTCGATATATTTTTTGTAGACTTCATCGCCACGTTAAATTGCCTTTCTTCTAAATGATTAAATTTAATTTTCCATTTATGGTATGTTATTCTTAAAAAAACAGTGTCAAGCCAATCTCCTATTTTGGAATCTAAAAAATATTCAATAATTTTTGTGACCGTTGGTTTTTTGACCAAATTTAGTTTTGATAAGCCGTCTGTAACCGTTTTATTTGGCAAATAATTTTCTACCCATTTATTTTTATCATAAAATTTATGGAAACTACCGTTACCGAACATAGGAAGTAAAGTTGTCAACTCTGTTGCGGTAAATATATTTTTTTCTTCAATCTCTAACGCATTGGAGCTGATAAAATAATTAACACAGAAATATTTTCTAGAATTTAATAAAAATAATTTTTTGTAAAGAATTAGTAAGGTTCTAGCAATCCATAATCGCTTTGGGCTCGTAATAATAAAAAAATCAATATCTCCATCATCATCATAATAACCTTTGGATAAAGAGCCCGAAATCCCCACACCCTCTACATAAGGAAATTTAGAAATTAATCGAGAAACAGTTAAGGCTTTTTGGTATATATTTTTAGCCATTTTATTTCCTTCAAGCCTTCTTTTAATTAGTGTTTCATTATTTTCTGTTAAGTAAAAGCCATCAATTTTATAAATTATATTGTCGTTTACCAACTCCATTAAATCTAATTTAATTTGCTCTTTTGATTCGGCTTTAGAAAAGTTAAATATCTCTTCTTCGGTTAAAGGATATTTGAATAGCGAAAAGTATAATATGGGTTTTAAAAGAGTCAATTTTTTTATTTAAAAATATTAAATTAAATCTAATTTTTACAACTGTAACATGAATAATTTATACTTTAATTAATTTCACCCGTAGACGTGAATAATATTTTAATGAGCTTCTAGCCAATTATCTCCCATCCCCATATCTACCTCTAAGTTTACAGATAGCTTAAAGGCATTTTCCATTTCAAATTTTATGAGTGATTTAAGTTTTTCTAATTCAGGTTTAAAAACATCAAAAACCAATTCATCGTGGACTTGAAGTAACATTTTGCTTTTATAATTTTCTGCATTTAGTTTCTGTTGAATATGAATCATTGCAATTTTAATTATATCCGCAGCACTCCCTTGTATGGGCGCGTTAATAGCATTCCGTTCGGCAGCCCCTCGGACAATTGCATTTGATGCATTGATAGCATTTAAATACCTACGCCTATTTAAAACAGTTTGAACATATCCATTATCACGAGCAAAATCAACTTGTTTAGTCATAAAACTTTTAAGTTTTGGATACGACGTATAATAGGTTTCAATTAACTCTTTGGCTTCAGAACGAGATAAATCTGTCTGATTACTTAATCCAAATGCCGATACTCCGTAAATAATTCCAAAATTGACTGTTTTAGCATTGCTTCGTTGTTCTTTGCTTACTTCGGTTAAGTCAACATCAAATACTCTTGCAGCCGTGGATGCGTGAATATCTTCTCCCTGAGCGAAGGCTTCAATCATGTTGTTTTCCTCACTTAAAGCTGCTATAATCCTTAATTCTATTTGAGAGTAATCAGCTGCAAGTAACACGTAATCCTTGTTTTTTGGAATAAAAGCTTTTCTAACTTGTCTTCCTCTTTCGGTACGAATAGGTATATTCTGTAAATTAGGATTGTTACTACTTAATCTTCCAGTTGCTGCGACAGTCTGCATGTAATCGGTATGTACTCTTCCTGTTGTTGGTTCTACTTGCATAGGTAAGGTATCTATATAAGTACTTTTTAGTTTGGCGAGTCCCCGATACTTGAGAATATATTTTACAATTTCATGCTCTTTTGCTAGGTAAGAGAGGACATCTTCAGCGGTAGAGTATTGTCCTGTTTTAGTTTTTTTTGGTTTATCAACTAATTCCATTTTTTCAAAAAGAACAATTCCTAATTGTTTTGGGGAAGCAATATTAAACTCCTCGCCTGCTAATTCATAAATTTTTGAAACCAGTTGAGCGATATCTTTATCTAAATCTTTTGCCAATTCATTTAAAAAGGGGACATCTAAATTAATCCCCTCTAATTCCATTTCTGCCAGAACTCGTAGTAAAGGAATTTCAATTTCATCAAATAGTTTTTGTGTATTTGCTTCCTTTAATTCTTTTTCAAAATGTTTTTTTAATTGAAGCGTGATATCTGCATCTTCAACAGCGTATTCAGTAATTTTTTCCAAGGAAATATCTCGCATAGAAAGTTGATTTTTTCCTTTTTTACCAATGAGTTCAACTATTGAAATTGGTGTATAATTTAAATAGGTTTCGGCTAGCACTTCCATGTTGTGCCTCATATCTGGATTGATTAGGTAATGGGCCAGCATGGTGTCGAACAATTTTCCTTGAACAGATATATTGTATTTTGATAAGACTTTAATATCGTATTTTAAATTCTGTCCTATTTTCTGAATCGATTCGTCTTCAAAGAAAGGTCTGAGTGTTTCTATTAAACCTTGTGCCTCGCTACGATTCTCAGGAAAAGAAAGATAAAATCCTTTTCCTACTTCCCAAGAAAACGCGATACCAACCAATTCTGCTGTGATTGGATTCAGCCCTGTAGTTTCAGTATCAAAACATACCGATTTTTGTTTCAATAAATTTTGAATAAATAATTTCGTTCCCATACCTGGTTGAACGGTCTGATAAAAATGCTCGGTATTGACTATACTTTTCCTAGTAGTATCAAGTGTGTTTTCCGTGGGTTCTCCGTCACCTCCAAAAAGAGAAAATTGTCCGTGACCCGCTGAAGATGGCTCTCTTTTTTTTATTGAAGGTTTAACCTCCTTAGTAATTTGCTCATTTACTGTTGAAACTGTTTTGGTAAATGTTTTAGTAAAATTATCGATTAACCGTCTAAACTCTAGCTCTTGAAAAAGAGCTGTTACAGCTTTCATATCTGGTTGAGACATTTCAAAATTTTGTTCATGAAACTCAACAGGGACGTCCAACATAATAGTTGCTAATTGTTTAGATAGAACTCCTAAGCTTTTGTTTTCCTCGATTTTTTCTTTCATTTTACCCTTAAGTTCCTGTGTGTTTTCTAGTAGCCCCTCCATACTTCCATAAGCAGCAAGAAATTTTTTAGCGGTTTTGTCTCCAACACCGGGTAATCCAGGAATATTGTCAGCGGTATCGCCTACCATACCTAAATAATCGATAACCTGCTCTGGACGTTCAATATCAAATTTTTTCTGTACCTCGGGGATTCCCCAGGTTTCATAACCACCTCCAAACATTGGACGGTACATAAATATGTTGTCAGAAACTAATTGCGCAAAATCTTTGTCAGGAGTTACCATAAAGGTTTTATAACCTTCTTTTTCTGCCTTTTTAGCGAGTGTTCCAATGACATCATCAGCTTCAAAGCCTTCCTTTACCATAATCGGGATATGCATGGCTTTTAAAATATCATAAATGTAAGGGACAGCAACTTTAATAGCATCTGGAGTTTCATCTCTATTGGCTTTATAAGCCGGATAAGCTTCAACTCTTGCTTTACTTCCTCCTTTATCAAAACAAACTGCCAAATGATCCGGGCGTTCTCTTTTTATTACATCCAAAAGAGAATTCATAAAACCCATAATGGCAGAGGTGTCAACACCTTTCGAGTTGATTCTTGGATTTTTAATAAAGGCATAATAACCTCTAAAAATAAGCGCGAAGGCATCAACAAGAAATAGGCGTTTTTGATCAGACATATTTATTTATTTAAGTTTATAAATCTACTAAACTATTACCTCAATTTAAATAAAATAAAACAAAAAATCCCCCTCTTCTAGGAGGGGGATTTTTTATTTGTTTAGAAATTAATCCAACAACTAGTTATTGACTATTAATTGTTTGGTAGAAATTCCTTGATCTCCTCTGATCACTAACATATAGGTAGCATTGGCAAGGGTAGCAATATCTATCGTAATTTCTGATCCCATAGTCCTTAAGTCTACCTTATTTACGATT
>JAAEPP010000457.1 GCA_024232495.1 Flavobacteriaceae bacterium | reverse complement strand
GTAGTGAGGTCTGCGCGATATATGTATATGTAGATGAGGCGGAGCGTCCTCCAGTCGAGGGGGGTGCTGGTAAGGGTTGTTTTCGTGCTGGGAAGTCTAGGTGTCAGGTTTGTGGGTTTATGTCAGAAGGAGATCGGTTTGTTTGTCATTATACTGGTAGTGAAGACAACATATGTTCTAGGTTTGATTGTGATTCGTTGGTGTTGTTTATTTGTTTGGTTGCAAGGTCTGTGGAATGCAGTACGTTGGTAGCACATTTACCCCCTTTCGTAATAGGTTTAATAATTATAAGTCATCTTGCAGGAAATCTGAGAAGGGGGAAATGGTTGGACAGGCAGATTTTTATAGACATTTTGAATTGGCAGGTCATCATGGGTTTATGGAGGATGTTGGGGTCCAGGTAATTGATAGACTATTAGGTGAATCTAGGGTTAGGGAAGGTTTTTGGCAATTTAAGTTGGATAGTTTTGCACCTAAGGGGCTTAATGTCAGACTGGTAGATTCTTAATCTTTGCGTCTCTTGTCTTTTCTT
>JAAEPP010000456.1 GCA_024232495.1 Flavobacteriaceae bacterium | reverse complement strand
TGCTGCTCAAGGTACTGCTATAGAAACAGGTACTGATGAGTATGGAGCTACTACAGGGAGTTATAATGGTGGTGGATATAAAACACCTGAAACTATTAATCAAGCAGGAGAATACTTTACATTTGATATAAGAAATGAAGGTATTATAGGATTCGGTTTAGTTCCTAGTGATGCTGATTACGCTAACGGAGATTATAATGGTAATGCAAATTATGCAGACCCTTCTACATTCTGTAACGGACCTAACTCAGGTAACTACGGATATCAATTCTCACATTGGTTTCACCCTAGTCCTAATGGACCTTGGACTAACTATGGTGCTAATGCATCTTATTCTATGAGAGAAGGTTGGAGTAATGCAAACTTTGCTTTTAGTTTAAGTCCTGAAGGTGCTAAATGGTTAGCAGGAGACTTGGTTAAGATGAAAGTAGGTATTGATGAGAATAACTTTATTGTTATATCTTACTTTGATGAGAGTACATCTTTATTTGTACCTATAGCTAGAACTTCTTATCCCGTACCTAATGGCAATGAATATCATTTAGGTATTAAGTTTGGAGATACTACTGTAAGATTAGTAGGATTACCTAAGA
>JAAEPP010000455.1 GCA_024232495.1 Flavobacteriaceae bacterium | reverse complement strand
TGATATTCATCAAATATCTGGTGGAGCTAAGAAACGGAAAAATATAGATGAAAAAGCATATAAAATATTCACAAAGGAAGAAGACATCAACAACTTGCCTGAAATAAAGCAACATATCATCAGAGAGCTGACAGATGAATTGACAACACATAAACAAGGTATTAAATATTACGTCACACTCGATGTAGAATTTCATAAAGCCGCTGAAGATGTTGTTACAGACATACCACCAACGTTTAGATCGCAAGTATACTCGTTATTAACAGCAGAAGAGTTACAAATTGAAGATCAAACAGATGAGATAATTGATGAAATTGAAAAAGCAATAGATGAATACATCGAAAATGGTAGTGGATGGATATTTACACGATTTGTAAAATTACAAGTTAAAATCTTCGACTATGAAGCTATACGAGGTCGACGATATATAGATCTGCCACCATACATCAAGAACAAACAAGCTGTTATCAATGTTGATAATCGAGATGATAAATGTTTCATCTGGGCAATTCTATCTGCTTTACACCCAGCTTCCAGTCACCCTCAAAGAGTAACAAAGTATCTTCCATATGTGAATGAATTGAATTCTGATGGACTAACATTTCCTATCGATCCGACGAATAAAAAAGTTATTGACAAATTTGAAAGCAACAACAACGTTTCAGTCAATATATTTTATGATGAAGATGGTGAAATTGTGCCTGTCCGAGTAACAGAAAAGAAACG
>JAAEPP010000454.1 GCA_024232495.1 Flavobacteriaceae bacterium | reverse complement strand
TATATAATGAACTAGATCGACTACGTATGCTATACGCTTTCGACCAAAATAACTGTCAAAATAAATAAACTATGGAATTTAATAACTATGAACAAAATGTGCTCTTGGTAGCCCTTGATCACATGGAAGAACACCTTCAAGCACTAGAAGTTATGGGAGATATAACCGAAGACACTTACAATTTAAGAATGGGAGCGGTGAAAACTGCAAAAATGAAAATAAAAAATTATTAAACTATGGTATTAACCAACGAAGAAATAAACGAGATCGCTAACCACTTAGACGAAATAGTGGGTAATAACTTTCATGACGCTATGTATAATATTATACTTCAGCGAGAGAGTTACGATAGTAACGATGAAGTTAGTGATGAAGATATACTAGCAATTAAAGAACAATTAAAAAGAATACTATGAATATAGAGAAATGGCAATGGAATGTGGTAAAAGAAGTATTATATGACTACTTAGACCAGTACGACCACAGAGAAGACGTAAGAGAAGTATTAATTAAAATTAACGAACAAAATGAAGAATAATAAAGTAATTAAAATAGAGCACATCTGGTGCGAACAGAATGATCGGTGGATATACCTAGAGTATAACGACCAAAATAAAATAATCGGTATGAACTTCATGCAAGGTGACGAATACGATGTATTTAAATATGAGTGTGCAGAGAATGACCGAAGACTCATGGAATTTTATGACACCATGCTATACACCTTTCCTATCGTATACGGCGACACTATGACTTTCATTAACAAGGTAATGTGGACCTATATTTCCGTTGATCAAATAAGAGCGAAATACTAGTTGCAGATATAATACGCAACTCTAAAGATAATATATGTGAGATTAATAATAACTAATAATAAATACTATAAACTATGATTACTACAAAAAACCAAGCCATTCAGTTTTTAACTACAATGCAACACCTTTACCCCTTTGTTCACCCTGAAGATGATCTAACTCTAATCGATCCACCATTTACCGATGAACAAGTTAAATACTTAAACAACTGTTTTAATCAATGTTATGAAATATTACCCGATCCATGTGGTACTATACTAGATGAGATACGACCTAAAATGCAAATGTTTAACCCTAAAAACTAATAAAACTATGAGCGCAACACAAATGTTTAATATCGCAGACCGACTATACCCAGGTATCAGCTATTGGTCACTAACTAAAGAGCAAATGTCGAATGTAATGAATGTATATAATGACTACAACTAACGAGCAATTATCCAACAACGCAGGTATTTTAGCGCAACAAATCGCTGAAGTAACCATACAACAAATGTATGATACTATAGACCATCAGCTAGAGTATGCAAACATCGATCTCGATGGCGACGAATACTATGAAATGTTAGAATTAATTACTAATAAAACTATAAAAAATATTATAAACACTTTAAATAAATAAACTATGAAAGCAGTACACTTAAATGACTATATAAGTTTTAACGTTAACGCTAACGTTGCTATACACGTCGATTCTCTAATATCCGCAAATATAACTGTATATACTTACGTATATCCAACAAAAGACGGTGGTTTTAAAACTGACGCTATGGATTGTGAAATTGATTGGCTATTAAACGGTGAACGCGTTAAATCCGAGGGATTCCGCGATCTATATACTAAACTATATGGTGAAGATAAACTTCATAAACTTCAAAAGGATGTATGTACCGAAGCCGAAAAATTAATTGAACTCAGAGTATCTAATAAATTCAAAGACATTATTAACGAAGAACTAAAATAAACTATGGAAAATACTATAAAATTCT
>JAAEPP010000453.1 GCA_024232495.1 Flavobacteriaceae bacterium | reverse complement strand
GTTGGATAAATGATTATAATTATGATTTTCCACATCAGAGCCTTAATTATTTAACACCTAATCAATATTATCATAAAGAACTTAAAGTTGCTTTATAAAACTCTCCCATTTTTTTCTTGACTAAAAGGGGTACATTACAATATAATTTTAGAGAAGAAAGAAAAAAAACCTACAAGCTTACTTTTAAATGACAAAAGTGCAAAAAAATACTAAAAAATTAAAAAATCTAATTAAATTTGGCAAAAATTATAAGGTCTCAACCAACTATTACTCGATGATAGAATTAATTAATACTTTTGAGTTGTATTCAGCAGATCTAAAAAATTTACTCCAATTAATAAATAATAATAAAATTGCTTTGAAAAAATTTAAAATTTTATTAAATAACTCAAATTTTAAAAAATTTGAAAGAGAAATAATTTATTTTCTAACGAACTTATCAGGTAGTAGCATTAAGACTTTTGTTACTCATATATTAAGTAGCCCCAAATTGAATATACAAGTTTTTTTAGATTTGTTGAGTTTTAAAAATTACGATATAAAACAATTTCTAAATTTGTTAAGCAAAAATTCACATACAAAAAACAGGGGAACGATTAGTCCAGAACTTATTAATCACCTTTATAACGAAAACCAACCAAAAGAACTTGGAATGGAGCTTGAATTTAATAAAGGCATCAAAAAAATATACCAAATTATTAAACATCCTATAGCTTTTCAAAATTTTAGAGATATTATTAATACAATTTCCCAAATTACACTTATATCAAGTTATATTAATAATTTTTCAAAACTATTGCTTAAAGATCAAAACGCCTTAGAACAGTTTGAGGCTCTCTTAAAAAATAAAAATATAAACAGAGAAATGGCTTACTTTTTAATGGAATTATCAAGTTTTGGGATAGAATCTTTTAAAGGCTTCTGCACAGGCTTAGTTTTTTTTGATTGTTGCTTAAAATTTACTTTTTAAATCCAAAAATAGATTTTTATTTTAAAAGTAAAAAAAATATTGCTATATTTCTAAGCTTTTTTAGTTTTTTGACTCCAAAAAT
>JAAEPP010000452.1 GCA_024232495.1 Flavobacteriaceae bacterium | reverse complement strand
ACTTTGCTTTTGTTCTGTTTGTTCCATAATTAATAAACATTTTCTTTCAGCGATCTTGCATAATAGAAGGTCCTGGGTCCTGCTTCATTGGAGGAAGAAAGTGAGCCACATAGTCATGAGTACCTTCATGATCCTGCCCACTGAGATCGTGGAGGCAATCGTCGCCTTTTCCGGCCTCCCCACCACCCTCTGCCTGGCCAGCACCTCCTGGTGACTTTGCGACATTGTGCCCAAGTTCACCAGCAGAGGAGCAGAGGAGCTGGTCAGTGAGTTTCTGCGGAAGATCACTGAGCAGAACAATCCTGCTCCCGGTGACTTTGCGACATTGTGGCCGAGTTCACCCTGCTGAGGGGCCTCCTCTGCCGGAACTGCCGGCTGGAACTCGGAGCGTTGGGCCGAGCTGGGGCCTTCCTCACTAGCATCAGAGCAGAGGAGCTGGTCAATGAGCTTCTGTGGAAGATCATCGAGCAGAACCATCCTGCTACATGGAAGAGGATCAACATCCTGCTCCCTGCACAGACGGTGCCCTGCCCCGTGTCCCTGGCCGGCCTCCTCCTGCTGGCCCTGGCGGAGGAGGCAGCAGGCGGCAGGCCACGCTGCCGGGTGATGAGGGTGAATGTGGCAACGTTGGATGGCCCCCTGCTCAGGGCACTTGGATCCACCATCACCCGCCAGCCGGAGAAGGTGGAGAGCCTGACGGCAAATTATGTGGTGATCAACAGCCGGGAGGAGGCAGAGGTGCTGGCCCAACTGTGCACCCACTGGAGGGTACACCCACTGATGTTCCCACTTGAATTTCACCCACTGGTGGCCACCAGTGGTGGGGCTGCATCTTGGGGGCAAGGTGGGGCAAAACTTCGTTTTATGGGATGTGTATCTGAAATGAGGGAGCTCCATCATTCGTATGATGGAACACCATCATATGATGGCCTTCCCTCATTTGTTGAAAAGGCATATGATGGACGTCCCGCATATAACCATCCCAAACCCCGACCAACCACCCCTCCGGCTTGTTTTGACACATCACCTTTGGAAGACCAAAATGTAATAATTAGAGGTTAATGTATTGGAATTGGGGTTCACAGGGTCACTATAAATCTTATATATCAGACAGGGTCATGGGAGAGGATTAATACCAGAGCAAGGGCGTCAGCTCCCCGGGCCCCGGCACCCTGACCTCTACTGAGCTGCACTCCTGCTCTGCGCCCTACTACTCTCCTCTCCTCCATGGGAGGCAGTGCAGTGCAGTGCAGTGCAGTGCAGTGCAGTGCAGTGCAGTGCAGTGCAGTGCAGTGCAGTGCAGTGCAGTGCAGTGCAGTGCAGTGCAGTGCAGTGCAGTGCAGTGCAGTGCAGTGCAGTGCAGTGCAGTGCAGT
>JAAEPP010000451.1 GCA_024232495.1 Flavobacteriaceae bacterium | reverse complement strand
TTGTTCTTTTTCCCTCAGCATTAGGAATTACGGTTGGCTCACTACCTTCCATTACAGCCACACAAGAGTTGGTTGTTCCTAAATCGATTCCTATTATTTTACTCATAACTATAAATTATATTTTTATTTATCTATTTTAAATCTCAAAAAATACTCGAGACATTTTGTATATGGCAATCTTTATGCCAGTAGATTTGATATGACAGGGTGGCAGATTTTTTCTTAAAAAGTCAGTCAAATTAATTTTTAGTTGTTTTAAGTTTTAACAGCTCTTTCCATTGGGTAGTATAACGAGGACTGCGATCTTCCTTAACTAACTCCCATTCTTTAACTCGTGTCCCTACTAAGCCTGAGAATAAAGTAGACTTACCGTATTTTCTGTTAATTTTGTCAAAAACATGCATCAATTCATTTTTCTCCCAACGAGGAGTTGGTATAAATAAGTTACCCTGTACGTAGTTGCTAGGAATAATTCCACTTAAACAAACCCCTACTTTTTTAAAACGATAACCTGGTTTATAAATAATATTTAATGCTTTTTTTGCTTCAGAAATTAAAATAAAAGTATTGTTTGTAGGAATACCTAAGGTTACGGTAATACTCTTCGAATACTGTTGTTCATGATTACTAAAATAATTAGTATGTAAAAAGACCTGTAGGTAAGTTGCACAAGATTTTTGATTTCGAAGTAACTCGCTTACCTCGCTAATATAAGAGGAACAAGCTTCTTGGATCATTCCTAAATCTTCTATTTTTTTTCCAAAAGATTTTGCAGTACCAATCCCCTTTTTTGGTGAGGGTACGGTTTTAAATTCAATAGTTGGTTTTCCTTGTAATTCGCTCCAAATACGAAGGCCTACAACTGTCATATTTTTTCGAACCCACTCCTTTGGAAGTTGTGTAAACTCGTAAGCATTTAAGATCCCTATATCTTTCAAGCGTTTCGAATGCTTACTTCCGATTCCCCATACCGTATTAATATCTGCCCATTGTAACGCTTCAATTCTTTTTTCTTCGGAATCAATAACAAAAACACCCTTGTTTTCTGAAACTCGCTTCTTAGAAATTTTATTGGCTAATTTTGCCAATACCTTCGTAGGTGCTATACCTACTCCTACTGGTAATCCTGTATATTGAAAAATAGTATCCTTAATTTGGTGTCCATAACAGTTCATAGAAAAATGTTTCATTCCAGATAAGTCTAAAAAAGCTTCATCAATACTGTAAATTTCAACTTCTGGAGAAAAAGAACTAAGAATATTCATAACGCGTTGAGACATTTCGCCATAGAGTGTATAATTAGAAGAAAAAAAGGTTACATTATTATCTATTAATAACTTTTTAATCTTAAAAAAAGGCTCAAACATAGGAATTCCAGAAAGTGCTTTAGCTTCTTTATTCGCAGCAATTACACAACCGTCGTTGTTACTTAACACCACCACAGGTTTTCCCCATAAGTCTGGTCGAAAAACTTGTTCGCAAGTAGCATAAAAACTATTGCAATCTACTAAGGCAATCATCTGGCGTAATGAATGATATAACTAATTAAACCCCATAAAATAAATTCAGTTTCTAAAAAAGCTCTTGGAAATCTAATAACTTTAAATTCACCGTCTATAACTACTAAAACTAAATCATTTTTCTTCGGAGCTAAAGATCGATCTATTAACAATACGTCTTTATCCCAAATATTGTAATTTGAAAGTTCATCTCCGTCTATTCTTACATAAAACGTAGCATCGCGATTAGCAATCAACTCTTTATGTAAATCTACACTTGGTTCTGCATAATGTGTCGCTGGACTTGGAAAACCACTTTGTTTAGATAATCCTGAAGCTTCTTCATTTTTTATTTTACTAAGCTTTCCTGAAGAGAATATTTCCATGATTCAAAAATATGGAATATTTCCATTTTAATTATGGAATATTTCCATTTTTTTAAAGAATTTTAATTTTAAAAAATGATGTTTATTTTACTTCTAACTTGAAATTTTATGACAACTGGATTTAAATTGATAGTATAAAAACTTCGTATCAGAATATTTTAAAAATTAAGCTCCAAAATTAGTACATTTACCAATCAATTTGAAAATTATGAGCACTGCCAAAAAAGAATACAAACGAATAACTACCAAAACATTGGTGGATATGAAGAGTAAGAATGAAAAAATATCGATGCTAACTGCTTACGATTATACGATGGCTAAAATTTTAGATAATGCTGGAATAGACGTAATCTTGGTAGGTGACTCCGCATCGAACGTGATGGCTGGTCACGAAACCACCCTACCCATCACATTGAATGAAATGATATACCATGCCTCGTCCGTAGTAAGAGCAATTGACAGAAGCTTAGTGGTAGTTGATTTACCATTCGGAGCGTATCAAAGTGATCCAAAAAAAGCTTTAAGATCCGCCATTAGAATCATGAAAGAAAGCGGTGGACACGCTGTTAAATTAGAAGGAGGAAAAGAAATAAAAGATTCTGTAAAAAGAATTTTAAATGCAGGAATACCTGTAATGGGTCACTTAGGACTTACCCCACAGTCTATCTATAAATTTGGAACGTATACCGTAAGAGCAAAAGAAGAAGAAGAAGCTAAACAATTAAAAAAAGACGCTTTGTTACTTGAAAGACTTGGTTGTTTTGCAATTGTGTTAGAGAAAGTGCCTGCAAAACTAGCTGAAGAAGTTGCTAAAAGCCTTCAAATTCCAATCATAGGTATTGGTGCTGGTAGTGGTGTCGATGGTCAAGTTTTAGTGACCCACGATATGTTGGGCATGACACATGAATTTAACCCAAGATTTTTGAGAAGGTATTTAGATATGTTCACAGAAATGACCAATGCATTCAAAAAATATACAAATGATGTTAAAAATGGTGATTTTCCTAGTGAAAAGGAGCAATATTAATAATACAAACACAGCAATTGCCTATAAAAATTATATCAAATAAAGAAAATCTTCAAGTTATCTATGAAGACAACCACATCATCGCAATTAATAAAAGAGTTGGTGATATAGTACAGGGTGACCAAACAGGAGACACTCCCCTTTCTGAAGTTGTCAAACAATACATAGCTGAAAAATACAATAAACCCGGAAAGGTATACCTAGGCGTAGTTCATCGGTTGGACAGACCGACAAGCGGAATTGTAATATTTGCTAGAACTAGTAAAGCCCTAACCAGACTTAATAAATTATTTTCAGAGAGAAAAACCGAAAAAACCTACTGGGCTATTGTAAAAAAAAAGCCAGCTAAAGCATCAGATGTATTAATTCATTATCTAAAAAGGAATTCTAAACAAAATAAATCATACGCTCATAAAAATGAAATTCCAGATAGTAAAAAAGCTATTTTAGAATATCAAGTTATTAAAAATTTGGATCACTATTCACTGTTGGCAATCGATTTAAAAACAGGAAGGCACCACCAAATTCGAACTCAACTATCTAAAATTGGATCACCCATAAAGGGAGATTTAAAATATGGCTTTGACAGAAGCAATTCTAATGGAGGTATCCATTTACATTCAAGGAGTCTGTCTTTTATGCACCCTGTAAAAAGTGAAAAAATTATTTTAACTGCTCCACTACCAAAAGATCCTATATGGAACGCCTGCGGTTAGATTAAATTAATAATGCCTATGAAATTATTTGATTTAGAATATGAACCCAAACGAAACTTATTACCATTGGACGGTACTGTCAATTATTTTGGTAAAATTATAAATCAAGAGCAAGCTGACTATTATTATCAGTCATTACGAAAGGGTATTCAATGGGAACATGATGAAGCAATGATGTTTGGAAAAAAGCTAATCACCAAGCGAAAGGTAGCTTGGTATGCAAACGAAGCCTTTAGTTACACCTATTCTAAAATAACCAAACAAGCTACACCTTGGACCCAAGAATTATTAGAACTAAAAAATATCATTGAAGAAACTACCAAAGAACAGTACAATTCCTGCTTATGCAATCTATATCATACCGGTGAAGAAGGAATGGGTTGGCACAGTGACGGTGAAAAAGATTTAAAAAAAAATGGCGCGATCGCATCAGTAACTTTAGGAGCAGAAAGAAAGTTTGTATTCAAGCATAAAGAATTGAAACAAAAAGTAGAAATTTATCTGGAGCACGGAAGTTTATTGGTTATGAAAGATGAAACACAAACTCACTGGTTACATAGGCTTCCTCCTACAAAAAAAATCAAAACTCCTAGAATAAATCTTACTTTTAGAAGTATTTTAAAAAACAGTTAACCTAACCACCCCTCTCGATCCAAACTTCGATATTGTATGGCCTCTGAAATATGCTCACTTAAAATATTTTCAGAACCTTCTAAATCTGCTATTGTTCTAGAAACTTTTAAAATACGGTCATAAGCTCTTGCAGACAAATTAAGTTGCTTCATTGCACTTTTTAGTAATTTAATAGAGGTATCATTTAATTTGCAAAATTGTCTAATTTGTTTCACTCCCATCTGAGCATTGTAAAAAATAGTTTCTAAATCATTAAATCTTGTCGTCTGTATATTTCTTGCTTTAATAACACGTTCTCTAATTACCTTGCTTAATTCACCACTGCGATCATCACTTAATTTATCAAAAGGTACAGGTGTTACCTCTATATGAATATCTATACGATCTAATAATGGTCCAGAAACTTTGCTTAAATACCGTTGCATTTCAGCAGGTGTTGAGGTCATAGGCGCATTTGGATCATTAAAATAACCACTCGGACTGGGATTCATACTTGCGACTAACATAAAACTGGATGGGTACGTAACGGTAAATTTAGCTCTCGAAATAGTTACTTCTCTATCTTCCAGAGGTTGCCTCATAACTTCTAAAACTGTTCTTTTAAATTCTGGTAATTCATCTAAAAATAATACACCGTTATGTGATAATGATATTTCTCCAGGTTGCGGGTAGGTACCTCCTCCTAC
>JAAEPP010000450.1 GCA_024232495.1 Flavobacteriaceae bacterium | reverse complement strand
GGGTCTTCAGTACTGCAGGGATACCATCAGTACAGAGGAGGGTCTTCAGAACTGCAGGGATACCATCAGTAAAGAGGAGGGTCTTCAGTACTGCAGGGATACCATCAGTACAGAGGAAGGTCTTCAGTACTGCAGGAATACCATCAGTACAGAGGAGGGTGTTCATTACTGCAGCGATACCATCAGTACAGAGGAGGGTGTTCAGTACTGCAGGGATACAATCAGTACAGAGGAGTGTGTTCAGTACTGCAGGGATACCATCAGTACTGTGGAGGGTGTTCAGTACTGCAGGGATACCATCAGTACAGAGGAGGGTGTTCAGTACTGCAGGGATACCATCAGTACTGTGGAGGGTCTTCAGTACTGCAGGGATACCACCAATACTGTGGAGGGTCTTCAGTACTGTAGGGATACCATCAATACTATGGAGGGTGTTCAGTACTGCAGGGATACCATCAGTATAGATGAGGGTAATCAGTACTGCAGGGATACCATCAGTACAGAGGAGGGTGTTCAGTACTGC
>JAAEPP010000449.1 GCA_024232495.1 Flavobacteriaceae bacterium | reverse complement strand
ATAACGTCATGCTTTACTTGTAATATTTTATATACTACATATATAGATTATCAATCCATTTACACTTACGTCTAAAATAAGTGCGATTATTGTGATTTTAATCAAAATTCACTGATTTGGAGTTATTCTACAGCCTCAACGCCTAAATCATCGGGGCGTCTTTTTGCCTCCGATGCATTTATTGGTTAGGATCTTTATTTTAAGTTTCTACGGGTCTCAATTGCTTCAATGTATTTTAAAGCCTCACTATTTAATAAGGTTAAACCATCTATATCTTTATCCCCAATAATATTATCAATGATTGGTTTATCAATATCTAAAAAGTGTTTCAAGTTACTTACATAGTCATGAGATTTGTATGTTTTACGAAATTCTCCCTCTTTGAATTGTTTAGCATCTTGTATTTTTAAAACAATTTTTTTAATAAAGTTTAGTTTAATTATTGAATCTCTTGCTGTAAATTGAATATAGGAGTTATAATTCAAAAGACCATTATCTAAGTATTTACTACTTGATGGGAGCACATTAAACGAAATAGTTGCAGTTTTGTTTTTATTGTCAGTACCCCCAAAAAATGAAATAGAAATATAGTCATCATTTCCTAAAAACCAATATCCTTTATCTAGTTTTTTTCCTCGATTGATCTTTCTGGGTAAAAAATTAAAATTAGGATTTTTCTTTCTATAGTTCATTAAGAAGCTAAATAATTCTTCATGTATTTCAGTAATATCCATTATATGGCTCTTTATAAATCGATTTTTTCATCTAGAAATGAAGACATATTTTCAGAATCAATTAACAACTTTGAAAGTTTTCTTGCTTGTTTTCTCTCTAAGCTAATGTAACTGCTAAAAGAACCTTTTTCACGAACAAGTATTGAAAATCCATATTTTTCTGTTGTACCAAATGTGACTTGATAGCTACCTGCCTGTAATTTTTCAGATATATCTTTTTTTGAGCCTTTTTGTTTTTTATAGTATTTATCTGTTTCCTGAAGTGCTTTACCAATTAGAACAGCCTCTTTAGGACTTAAATACAGTGAGTCGTAACCAATACCGCCTTTTACACTAAGTATAACTTTTAATGAGTCATTTTTCTTTTTTATACTTAACTCTGCTTTACCAACAGTCTCCACAATCCATTCAAAAGAATAGTCATCAATGACATAATTATTTGCGTAAGAGTATGGGCTCAGTATGATAAATGATAAAAGCAGGAGTTTGATAGATTTCATATTATTTTTCCATTCATTATGTTATTAATATTTTGGCTTTATAATTTAATTTTCAATATTTTTGTCACTTTTAATTTTTTATCCTAACGCTTTGGCTAAGCTGTCACATTTTGCAGAACGAAGTGGAGAAAAATATGTCAGCTTGAGCCGATTGTTAGGCGATATCACTCTACATTCTCAGTATCATTATGCGGTGATGCAGCTGATATTTCTGTAACCAATGATGGATCACCTAGGAGTTCAAATAGTCTATTTCCATGTTCAATTATTTGTTCT
>JAAEPP010000448.1 GCA_024232495.1 Flavobacteriaceae bacterium | reverse complement strand
TATAAAATATTATAGAAAAAATACAATCGGTATCTATCACTAATAAAATATGTTGATATAAAATGAGAAAACCTATTTTGATAATAAAAATTTGATGCTAAAATATTAAAAATTAAGAGTTTTCTATCAGGCACTAATTATTAAAAAAAATCAAATAAATATTATGAAAAAATAAGATTTAATTAATATTTTTTTTTAATATTGAGATAGATATTTAAATGTTAACATAATTAAAACACCAAAATAATTAAAACTTTAAAAAATGTTAAATAATAGATAATAGCTGAAGTTGTTATTTATTATAGATTTTCAAATAGAATTTATAATCTAATCTCAATTTATTTTTAATGATATGAACAAGCAATTTGTAAAAGATTTAAAAGTGGCTATTAAATATTATGAAAAAAAAGCCATTTAGTTCATAAAATGAAAACAGAAGAAATAAAAATGTTCATTTCTTTTATTTTTATTTTAGCATTGTTGAATGATCCATATGCTAAAAATATTTTTATGAATTTCGAAAAAATATTTAATTATAACTTAGATAGTGTTTGTAAGCAAACAAAACTATAGTTAAAAGTTACAATTTAAATTCATGTATATATCACAAAAGAAGTAGTCAGCTTATAAAAACACAAAATATACCAAAAACATACCTATCGAATAATAAGTCAATTCCTTATC
>JAAEPP010000447.1 GCA_024232495.1 Flavobacteriaceae bacterium | reverse complement strand
GTCCAGACCCGATTCCAGGTGTCCAGAGCTGATTCCAGGGTGTCCAGACCTGATTCCAGGTGTCCAGACCTGATTCCAGGGTGTCCAGACCTGATTCCAGGTGTCCAGACCTGATTCCAGGGTGTCCAGACCCGATTCCAGGTGTCCAGACTTGATTCCAGGGTGTCCAGGCCCGATTCCAGGTGTCCAGACCTGATTCCAGGGTGTCCAGACCCCAGGTGTCCAGACCTTATTTCAGGGTGTCCAGACCCGATTCCAGGTGTAGAGACCTGATTCCAGGGTGTCCCAAAAGTACCCCCCAAAAGTACAATTTTTAGTAAAGGAACTTTTTGATCCAAAACTTCATCTACCACGGGAAGCCAATTTATTCTTTTGTGCATAGATTAGCATAGCTCTGTGGTTAGATAATCCCAATTTAATAACAGTTGAAGGAAATATATTTTCATTCTGGTCTTGAGATTTTGTTGTGTCAAATTTCTGGGATGGAGGTGGTGGGGTAGTTATGTTTTGCACAGAACTTCTTCTTTAATTTTTCAGATAAAATAATGTTCAACAATCGGACTTATAAGTCCGATTTTTGAACATTATTTTATCTGAAAAATGAAATAAGAAGTTATGTGCAAAACAATGTATAAAGTAGCCTGTCCCAAAATATCACTGGGTCACAGTGAAGACCCTATCATTTAACCGCTGTTGTGTATAGGTATATAGAGTTGATAAATGCAAAAATTAGAGTTTGCTGGCCATTTTTTTGGCGTAGCAAATAGTTTTTGTGTTTGACCTGAATTTGCCCCATTTCAGGGGTGTCTAAATGACCCAAAATATTTGATTCTTCCGAACCCACTTTTTCCCTGAATCCCATTCTTCTGGTCCCATTACGGGACCGAATAACTTGAATCTACCGAGCCCAACAGTAAAACTTCCGAATTTCAATTCTGAAGGACTGACATCGCCATTTTTCAGACATTCTCCACTAAAAACTGATTTATTAGGGCCACTTTTTCGGCCCAAAGGGCCTGCTAAAAAAATCCAGGCATTTCCCACTAAGGGTGGGGGCTTTATCTGCTGTTTTATTACTAGTTTTGTTGGCTTGTTTGTCATTTTTTTGCCAATGTTTTGCAGTTTTTTCCGAGATGTTGCTTCAAGTCAAATCTTCCGAATTGATGCTGAGTTTTCCGGACCTGGTTGGAACCTAATAACGTCATTTAGATCCCCCTGGTGGAGGTTGAAGAAGATGACCTTGACTATGAAGATGAGGCATTTGAAGACAGCCAGGAGCAGGAGGATTATGATGACGAGGACTGGCAGGACTCGCAGGAGGTGACGGCGAGCAGCGAGGACTTCTCCCAGTCACAGTCCCAAGGTAGGGCGCAGGTTCATATGGGCAAAAATCGGTTGGGCAAAAATCGTTTGGCCAAATTCATTTAGACAAAAGGTCCTTTGGGCAAAGTTTGTTAGGGGTCCACTTTCGTCGGGGTCCACTTTGCTCGCTGTCGGTGTCCACTTTGCTTGCTGTCGGGGTCCACAGATGACAGAATTGGACCCTGACAGCAAGCAAAGTGGACCCC
>JAAEPP010000446.1 GCA_024232495.1 Flavobacteriaceae bacterium | reverse complement strand
GTTAATAAACCCAAAACGTTTTTTTTTGAAATTCGATAGAAATTGCCGATTTAAGAGGTTTGTCGAAAAGTTTTTTGCTCTATCGTGTTTATTTGCAATTCTATGAGGGTTCAAAGTAGCCAAAATCAGCTGTTTTCTGAAACAAAACCGCGGACTTTAAAGGTCTGGGGAGAGGAGCTGGATGCCGGAATGTACGTCATCAAGCATGGTCGAGTTGAGTTGAGCGCCGTAAAGGAAAAGAAATGCCGGGAAGAGTCACGCCATTCTTTAGGATGAAAGATTACTACTGAAATTTGCTATAATAGGCAGGAAATTTATCTATAAAGAGATTGAGGTTGGAGTTTCTGTTTTTTCAACTGTTTTACTGGATTGGGGTGCTTTGTGAAGGCTGGAAAGCCAAGCCAGCTCACAAAGTAGCAGCGAGTATGCAAGACCTAGGCCCGAAGAAGACAACTCGTACGACGAGGGAGCATCTTCTAGTAAGCATTTAATTTTTCTCCTTTTTTCTTAGTAACTGACTTACAGTTTCTTATCAGTTTCTTATAAAATGAAAAGCATATCATCAGAAATGTTTATATTTTTCTTGTTTC
>JAAEPP010000445.1 GCA_024232495.1 Flavobacteriaceae bacterium | reverse complement strand
TTGATAATAACTTGTGGCTGGCCAATTTGTAATTCATAGCCTTCTCTTCGCATGGTTTCAATTAATACGGATAAGTGCAATACACCACGGCCAAATACCATAAATTTGTCGGCACTTCCTGTTTGCTCGACTCTTAAGGCTAAATTCTTTTCTAATTCTTTTTCTAAACGTTCTTTAATATGTCTAGAGGTTACAAATTTTCCATCTTTTCCAAAGAAAGGAGAGTCATTAATCGTAAACAACATACTCATGGTAGGTTCATCAATTGCTATGGTAGCAAGGCTCTCTGGGTTTTCAATATCACAAACAGAATCGCCAATTTCAAAACCTTCTAAGCCTACCAAAGCACATATATCTCCGGCTTTTACTTCGGCAACTTTTTTTCTTCCTAAACCTTCAAAAGTGTGTAGTTCTTTAATTTTAGTTTTTACAATACTCCCATCACGTTTCACAAGAGAGATTTGCATATTTTCTTTTAAAGTACCTCGATGTAACCTTCCAATTGCAATTCTTCCAGTAAAAGAGGAGTAATCTAAAGAGGTGATTAACATTTGTACATTTCCATCCTCAGCTTCAAAAGAAGGAATGTGCTCCAATACCATTTCTAATAAAGGTTCAATGTTGTCGGTTTGATTTTGCCAATCGTCACTCATCCAATTGTGTTTTGCGGAACCATAAACGGTTGGGAAATCCAACTGCCATTCTTCGGCTCCTAATTCAAACATTAAATCGAATACCGCCTCATGCACCTCATCTGGAGTACAATTTTCTTTATCTACTTTATTGACTACAACGCAAGGTTTTAAACCTAAATCGATTGCTTTTTGTAATACAAATCGTGTTTGTGGCATAGGTCCCTCAAAAGCATCTACTAATAATAGTACCCCATCTGCCATATTTAATACACGTTCTACTTCTCCACCAAAATCGGCGTGACCAGGGGTGTCAATAATATTTATTTTAGTGTCCTTGTAAACTACAGAAACATTTTTCGAAGTAATGGTAATTCCTCGTTCCCGCTCCAAATCATTATTGTCTAAAATAAGTTCTCCCTTATTTTCATTTTCACGAAACAGGCTACAGTGGTGCATAATTTTATCTACCAAAGTAGTTTTACCGTGATCTACGTGCGCAATAATGGCGATGTTTTTGATTTTCATACGACTATCTTTTTTAAGAGGGTGCAAAAATAGTGTTTCTTATTCGATTATAACACAATATGCGGAATGATTATTTTAAACCATTATTATCCTATCTTTGTGGCTCTAATAACATTATATGAATCTCGATTTAATCCCAAAATTAAAACATACCCATAGTAACAACTTCTTTTTATTGGCTGGACCTTGTGCTATTGAAGGGGAAGAAATGGCAATGCAAATCGCCGAAAAAATAATGACCGTTACGGACAGTCTTGAAATCCCTTTCATATTTAAAGGCAGTTTCAAAAAAGCAAACCGAAGTCGAATTGACAGTTTTACGGGAATTGGCGATGAAAAAGCATTAGAAATATTAAAAAAAGTATCAGAAAAATTTAATATCCCCACCGTTACTGATATCCACGAAGTTAGTGATGCTCAATTGGCAGCACAGTATGTAGATGTATTACAAATCCCTGCTTTTTTAGTAAGACAAACAGACTTGGTGGTAGCTGCCGCTAAAACTGGTAAGGTGGTCAATCTAAAAAAAGGACAGTTTATGAGTCCTGAGAGTATGCAACATGCGGTACAAAAAGTACTGGATTGTGGTAACCAACAAGTAACTATTACAGATCGCGGTACCATGTTTGGTTATCAAGATATGTTGGTGGATTATCGCGGAATTCCCACGATGCAACAATTTGCGCCTACGATCCTAGACATCACTCACAGCTTACAGCAACCCAACCAAACAAGTGGTGTTACCGGCGGAAGGCCTGATATGATAGGTACCTTAGCTAGAGCAGGAGTTGCAGTTGGAGTCGATGGTTTATTTTTAGAAACTCATTTTGACCCTGCCAATGCAAAAAGTGATGGGGCTAATATGCTAGATATAAAATATTTAGAGAAGTTACTCAAGGATCTTGTTGCCATCCGAAAAACGATTATAAAACTTTAATCACTAGTCAGCAAAACAGTTTTGATTTAAAAAAGTGGGAAGCAAAAAAGGTTGTTTTTACACAACCCTTTTTTTAAATAATCGCTTTCATTAACTCCCCAATTAATTAAGCTCCTTAAAAATAACACTTTTTCTTAAGAATACTATAAAAATCAATATTTTTTTAGGAATCCGGGCCAGCAACGTAATCTCGTAAATAAGAAAATCTTTCGGTAAGTGTCCCCTCAGCAGTGGTTATTTGTGCCCTTTGGAGAATCCCATCTTTATCACCATTAAAAAAAGCGGGGATTACTTGACTAATAAACATCGTTCCAAAACCTTCGCTAGCATCTTTTGGTAATTCACAAGGGAGATTATCTACTGCCATAACAGAAATGCTATTTTTGGTTTTAAAAGGCACTTCTTTTTCACGCTGAGGATCGTAGGCATAAAAAGGATCTGCAATGGTGGAAGCTCTCAGTGTACTGGCAACGGGGCCGTCAATATCACAGGAAATATCACCTACTAAATTTATTTTAAAATCTGGATGTTTCGCATCCTCTCTTGTAAATAAGTAAGGAGCGTTATCGCCATAAAAGTGACCCGCAATAAACATATCGGTCACTTCTGCAAAACGCATAAAATTACTCTCATAACCTACCGGATTTTTAAAAAATTCATTTTTATTAAATACGCTCCCATCGGTACGTCGATTGTAATCCTCTACATCTATCTGACAAAAAACTACTTCGTTAAATTTTTCGTTTAGATAGTCGGAGACGGATACCTCCTTTATTTTTAAATAGTCTAAAATTTCTTTAGCACCTTTGGCTACTTTTCCAGTCCCGGTAAGTACTATTTTAATTGCTGGTAATTTAATTTTATCGAGTTCAAGTTTCATAGTAGCTAAGTCTGCTAAATTTTCAACTTTTGGCAGGTTAAATAAATCATCTCGAAAACCGAGTGCTCTGAAAGTGTTATAAGCTCCCACTAAACCCGCATACCTTCCAAAACCAATGAGACGAGCACCATTTTCTTTGACGATGGTTTCGTGATCGTAAAGCTCTATTTTATTTTTTAATATTGCTTGTAAAAGTGCTCTATTGTAAGGTTGTTGCTTGATGGTGTGGCTAAAGAAAAAATATTTTTTGTGAGGAATCAATGCCGGTATTGGAACCTCTTTAACTCCCAATATAACATCACAATTGCGGAGGTCGTCAGTGAGTTCAATACCTTCTTTTTCATATAAATTATCCTCAAATACCCGAACCTCACTTTTCTCCACTACCATAGTTGCATCTGGAAAGGTTTCTAAAAGGTTTCGGCATTTTTTTGGTGAAAAAACAACCCTTCTATCCGGAGGGGATTTTCGTTCTTTTATCAAGGCAAATTTTATAGGCATTAAATCTAGATTTTGAATTTTTATTTAAGGTCCTCAAAGATACAAGTATTATTATATCTTTGTCTTCCTTTTACAAAATGGATTTTTGTAAATGTTCATTGAAATTCAACCTTTGTTATTAAACAAATATGGGGCCGACTGGTTTTGACAGCGGGTCTAATGGTAAGGTAAGCATGTCGAGCGCTGGGATATAGCTCGTAAATATCATATTTCACACTTTTAAACGGCGAGAATAACTACGCCCTAGCTGCATAATCCGAATTATAGTAGGATAATGCCTCGGCCCGCAAGGCGGGCAAGCAGGAAGTCTCTCGAGCGCCTTGGTTTACGGCAATCGATATAGAGGCTTCGTAAAAGTAAACCTAGCAAGTATAGTGCTTTGATGTATTTGCGAAACTCTAATTAAAGATAAGCCACGCGTTGGTCGTTTTCAACCGGCAATTGGTCGAAAATTTAATTGAAAACTAAACATGAAGAAAGCCCTATTATTGCTTGTTTGGACGGGAGTTCGAATCTCCCCGGCTCCACGGCATTATTCCCTAAAATAAAATTTATTTTAGGGAATATTTTTATGCTAAAAAAATAATTCTTGAGCTAATTCAAAAGTATTGGAATGAGCATCAATGATATTTTTTAGGTGAACAGAATAACCTCCTCCCATACTTACTTGAACTGGAATATTTTGATCCTTACAAAGGCTTAAAACAAACCTATCTCTAGCTTTACAACCCTCCATAGACAATCCCAACCGACCAAGTTTATCCGTTTTTAAGACATCAACACCAGCTAAATAAAACATAAAATCTGGCTCAACTAAATCGACCAATCTTGGAAGGTGATTTTCTAATGCATTTAGATAAACCCTATCCTCCGTGTTGTCATCAAATGGTAAATCAAAATCACTATTTTGCTTTTTAAATGGATAATTTTTTTGACCATGAAATGAAATAGTAAAAACAGAATCTTGATGTTCAAAAATGGATGCTGTTCCATCCCCCTGATGTACATCTAAATCAACAATCATAACTCTTTTAGCTAAATTATTGTCTATTAAATAATTAGAAGCTATTGCTTGGTCATTAAGCATACAAAATGCACCAGGTCGATCTCGAAAAGCATGATGAGTACCTCCAGCTATATTCATTGAAACACCATGTTGTTGTGCATAATGCGTATTTTGGATAGTACCTTGAGCTATCACATGTTCCCGCTTAATCAAAGCTTCAGAAAGTGGAAAACCGATTTGCCTTGTATCTAATTTGGACAATGACAAATTGATCAAATTATTGTAATAGCCTTCATCGTGTGTGGATAATAGTAATTGTTTTTCTATGGGTAATGGAGAGAAAAAATTATCGCTATTACAAATGTTATTTCTCAACAAATGCTCTGGTAACAACTCATACTTTTCCATTGGAAAACGATGTCCAATTTTAAGTTGATGTTTGTAAATTGGGTCAAAAGCAATTTTTAACATTTAACATTCATTTTTATCTCGTCATAAAATTAGTTGATTTAAAAGTTATTTTTGACTTTCAAATACGGTTTAAATTCTATGAATCCAATAAAGTTTAAAAATTGCATAATTTTATAGGTAATATCAATTTCATGCCAGCGTACCCCTCCAAAGTTTGGATTACTACTGTGTTTGTGATGATTGTTGTGGTACCCCTCGCCCATCATTAAAAAATCAAATTTGAATAGGTTTTTTGAGGTATCCTTAGATTTAAAATTTACGTATCCAAAAATATGACCATACCAGTTGATAATAACACCGTGTATTGGAGCCATTAACAAAGCGATAGGTAACAATAACCATTGCCATGGTGAAGTGGTGTACACAAAAAAGAATGAAAAATAAGCAATACTCCAAGCTAATCTTGAAAACCATGAACTTGCAAAGGCATCAAAACGCTTCCACTGCGGAACATTTTTAGTAAACTTAGCAGCAACTTCTATTTGTTGTTTATTAATTTGGTAATATATATTTTTTGTTCTCCACATCATAGAAAATATATTTAAATCATATTTTGGTGAGTGTGGATCCTTTTCTGTGTCAGCATATGCATGGTGCATTCTGTGCATCACACCATAACCATATGCGCTCAAATAATTAGATCCTTGAAAAATCCAAGTTAAAATAAAAGTAAGACGCTCAGCAGTTTTTGACATGGTATAGGTTTGATGAGCAGCATACCGGTGAAGAAAAAAAGTTTGAAAAAAAAGCCCACCGTACCAAAGCACGATAATAAATAATATAATAGTCATAAGTCAAATTATTATGTAAAATTATAACTATTGCTATTATCAAACAATGAACCTAAATCAATAAATACGTTTTCTTATGCGACTTAAGGCTTGAGGTGTAACACCAATATAAGAACTTATGTACTTTAGTGGCACCACACTTAGAAGTTCTGAGCGCTCTTTAAATAAAGAAACATAGTGCTGTTGCGCCGTTAAATTTAATAAAGATTGTTCTCTTTTAGATTTTATTAAAAATAAGCGCTCTGCAGTTAGCCTCCCTATTAAATTTCCAAACTGTGTATGTTTGTATACTTTCTGTAAATCTGCGTATGAAATACTATACATGTGTGTTTCAGAGAGCGTTTCTAATTCATATAATGATGCCCTCCTCGTTAAAAAAGAATCGTAGGCACTTATAAATTGATTTTTAAAACTAAAGCCAAAAGTCACTTCTTTTTCTTTAAGCTCTTTAGGGATATAAAGTCTAACAACTCCCTTATCGATAAAAGAGATATGGTTTTCTACCTCCCCGTATTTTAAAAAAATAGTGTGTTTTTTAAAAACTCTTAGAACAAGTTTAGAAGAAAAGTATTTCCAATCGGAGTCTGAAATCAGAGAGATTTCCTCAATATGTTTTCTTATAAACTCCATCGAATTATATCAAATAAGTATTAATTAATCTGTTGCTAATTTAAAAAAAGATCATCAGCATGAAAAATTTAGTTGAAATATCAGCTATCGCTTTGGACTTAAAATAACTAAATCCTCACCAAAATAGTTAAATTTCGTTACTCTGTTCTCCACTGATTATTCCCTAAAATAAATTTTATTTTTGGGATTTTTTTTTAAACATTATTTTAAGAAAATTATAATACGGTTTTAGTAAATTTACCGAGCTATGAAATTAAACTTGTCCACTGTTGGTATTACATTTAAACAATATGTTCCCAAGCATCAAACACCGTTCGAGCGTCTCTTTGAGGTTTTTAAGGAGTTGATTACCCACACGTCTGGCGACTTTGACGAAGCTATTGATTGGTTGCGCGAATTAGATATTGAATATGGCTTAACCACCGAAGCATATACAATAGACGATTTTATCGAAGACCTGTTAAAACGAGCTTATATACAACCAAAAGGCGACGGTACTGGCGATGGAAAAGGGATGTCCCTCACTGCCAAAACAGAAAAGCTCTTGCGTGAACACGCGCTAAAGCAAATTTTTGGTAAACTTAAAAAAGCAGGCAACGGCAACCACAAAACTAAAAGTATCGGGCAAGGTGCAGACGAGACTGGCGAATTTAAAGCCTATCAATTTGGCGATCCACTTGAGAAAATATCCATGACTGAAAGCCTGCGTAATGCACAAATACGCTCTGCAGGAGACGATTTTACATTGCATCAGGACGACCTCGTAGTGGAGGACAGTTATTACAATACGCAAATGAGTACGGTTTTGATGATTGACATCAGCCATAGTATGATTTTGTATGGCGAAGATCGCATTACCCCGGCCAAAAAAGTAGCCATGGCACTGGCAGAGTTTATCACTACACGCTACCCAAAAGACACCCTCGATATTTTGGTGTTTGGAAACGATGCCTGGCCAATTGCACTTAAAGATATTCCATACTTACAAGTAGGGCCTTATCATACCAATACTGTTGCAGGACTTACCTTGGCTATGGATTTGTTACGACGAAGAAAAAACAGTAACAAACAAATTTTTATGATTACGGATGGGAAGCCAAGTTGTTTAAAAAACACCGATGGCACCTATTATAAAAATAGCAATGGACTGGACGATTATATTGTAGATAAGTGTTATAATATGGCACGACAGGCAAGAAAACTTCACATTCCTATCACCACATTTATGATTGCACAAGATCCCTATCTAAAAGAGTTTATTCGGAATTTTACCGAGGCTAATAAAGGAAAGGCATTCTTTACAGGATTAAAAGGCTTAGGTGAAATGATTTTTGAAGATTATGAACAGAACAGAAAAAAACGACTGAAATAAATGAAAAAAAGTACCACACTAGGCGCATTAAAAAAAACAGCTTACAAACCCCTTTCTATTCAACAAGAACTGGCACAAAACCTTAGAGCTCGTATGCAAAAAGGCCAGCCAACATTTGAAGGTCTTTTGGGTTATGAAAATACGGTTATTCCAGATGTAGAACGAGCATTACTATCGGGGCACAGCATTAACTTACTCGGTTTGAGAGGTCAGGCCAAAACAAGACTGGCACGACAGCTTACGCAATTATTAGACGAGTGGGTACCTGTGGTCGAAGGCTCCGAAATAAACGATGACCCTCTAGCTCCCATCAGCAATTTTGCCAAGGCACTTATTGCAGAAAAAGGAGAGGATACCCCCGTCACTTGGCTGCATCGAAACGATCGCTTCTTTGAAAAATTAGCCACACCAGATGTTAGTGTAGCCGATTTGATAGGCGACGTTGATCCCATAAAAGCAGCTAACCTTAAGTTGTCCTATGCCAATGAGAAGGTGATTCATTTTGGTATGATTCCAAGAGCACACAGGTGTATATTTGTCTTGAATGAATTGCCTGACTTACAAGCACGAATACAGGTAGCGCTTTTTTCCATTTTACAAGAAAAGGAAATACAAATCCGTGGATTCAAACTTCGATTACCTATTGAAACCCAGTTTGTCTTTACGGCCAACCCTGAAGATTACACCAACCGCGGAAGTATTGTGACCCCACTAAAGGACCGTATTGGTTCTCAAATTTTGACGCATTATCCACACAACCTGGAAACGGCTAAGGCCATAACTCGTCAAGAGACTCATACCGACGCGACAGTACAACAGGCTATTCACGTTCCTGAATTGGCACGTGATATTTTGGAACAGATAGGTTTTGAAGCTAGAAAAAGTGAATACGTTGATTCTAAAAGTGGCGTAAGTGCACGAATGAGCATTACTGCTTTTGAAAACCTAATGAGTGCTGCCGAACGCCGTATGCTAATGTCTGGCGAGCAAAGTACCTGCATTAGAATGTCTGACTTTCTAGGAACTATCCCTGCCATCAATGGAAAAGTAGAATTGGTCTATGAAGGCGAACAAGAAGGGGCAGAACAGGTTTCTTTTCACTTAATCAATCAAGCTGTAAAAACCTTATTTCCAGCTTATTTTCCAGAAATAAAAAAACTTGAAAAGCAAGATGAAGATGGTCCTTATGACCACTTATTGGAATGGTTTTATGGTGATAACGAATTGTTTTTGGAAGACAACCTGCCTGATAATGTATATCACGATACCTTAATGAACGTTCCTAACTTGAAAAAACTAATAGCAACTTATCAGGCAGATTGTCCCAGTGAAGACTTATTTTTTATGATGGAATTTTTATTGTGGGGACTGGAGGCAAACAAAAAATTAAATAAATATAGAACTATGGAAGGCTTTCAATTTAAAGACGGCCTTGGAAATTTATTGGCAGGAATTTAATCTCTATTCAAATCCTCACCAAAAAATTGAATTTATCATTTTTAAGCTCTACAATTAAGCGCAGTTAATCTTACTTGATTGCGTTTTTTTAAAAATTTTATTATTCAATTTGTTCTAGTAATACATCAACTGCTTTTTGTAATTGAGCATCTTCACCTCTTGCTAACCAACCTGGGGCATTCTTCACCAAATAGTCAGGTACAGCAGGAGCATCATTTTCCATATTCAAGCCCGATTTTTTGACATACCAAGCACGAAATGGCATGCGGACATAACCCTTTAACAAACGATAACCTCCTGTAGAGATAACTGCACCAAAAGTAGGCTGACCTACTAATTTACCTAATCCTAAATTTTTATAGGCATGTGAAAATATTTCTGCATTGGAGTAACTATTCTCGTTACACAAAGCCACAGTTGGTTTGGTATTGACTGATAAAATTGCTCGTTCGTTAAAAGGGTAATTCCCTTGAAACTTTTTATTCTCTTTCTTTAAGTCATTCGCTGCTCCTCTTGGGATGGTATAAGCATGTTGATCTACATTCAAAACAGCCATTAAACGGTCCGTTGTCCAACCTCCACCATTGTAACGAACATCAATTACAATTCCTTTTTTACCATACCCACTGGCTTTCAATTCGCGTTCAAAACGTTCAAAACTTGGAGCATTCATTCCTTTTATATGAATATATCCTAGCTGTCCATTTGAATATTTTTTTACCAATTCGCTTCTAGATGCTACCCATGCTTCATATTGTAAAGTTCTTAAGGAACTCGAAGTTCTAACAACAACATCGTTTCCATCACTTTTGGTTAATAACACCTCATCACCCTTAGAATTTTTTAACAAACTATAAAAATTAGTGTTTTTACCTATCGGTTTAGTATTAACCGCAGTGATAATATCGCCAACTTTTAAGTTTACTTTTGATGCATTTGCGACTGAATTTTTAAGTACATACTCCACTTGAACTCCATTTGAAACATTCTTTACCTCAACACCTAACAAACCAATATTATCATTGTTTTTACGTTCAGAAGTTTCTGCTCTATACCCCATATGACTAGAATTTAATTGACCTAATAACAAATTATATATAAAACTATAATCTTGTTCTGTACTGGCTTTTAATATTAATGGTTGGTATTTTTCAATCAACGATTTCCAATTGTAGCCATGAAAATTAGGGTCATAGAACCCCATGGTTAGTACACGAGTGCCTTCTTGGTATATTTGTTGATTCATGGCAGTAAAATCTTCTGTATATTTTGCTACGTGAGCCAACGAGGTGATTTTATCGCCCTCCGGGTTTAATTCTTTTAATTTACCTGCTGAGGTAAAATAAAATTTACCATCAATAGCTGCAACTCTTCCTACTTTTGAAGTTCCTTTTATGGCTTTGGGGCTAGTACCGTCTAATTTAACTTTAAAAAAACTTCGGTTATTTGTTGATGGATCTGTTGCAGAATAATACACATAGTTGCTGTCGGGACCAAACATACCTCCATACTCATCGTCTGGTAATCTAGTTATTCTAGTAAGTCTATCAAAAATTCTTTCTTTATTGATCGTAACCTTGATCTCCTTCTCTTTCTTATCCTTATTCTTCCCCTTGTCAGCTTCTATTTCTGCATAATAGTCTCCATTTTCTCTATCTATTTTCGATCGCTCCCAATCCTCTTTTTTTAGCCATACCATCCAAACATCATAATCTATACCACCTCTGTTTCCACTCCTATTAGAAGAAAATGCTAATTTTTTACCATCTGGACTCCAAACGGGAGATCTGTCGCTTCTCGGATGCATCGATACGTTAAACTTATCATTTGGATTAACTACGGATTGAATAAAAATTTCACTATCAAAGTCCAAGTCTTCCTGAGAATAAGCAATATACTTACTGTCTGGACTCCAACTTACATCTTCTGCTTCTGCCCAGCCTGATGAATAAGCTTTGCTATTGGATAGGGCTCCATCCTCTATATCGGCTAACATTAAGTTTCCTCTACCGACTCTATAAACCAGTTTTTTGTGGTCTGGCGAGACTAAAACATTGTAAACATCTTCACTACTCTTGGTGAGTTTTGAGATTGAAATCTTTAAGCTCCTGTCCAATCCAACCAGGGTATCTCTAGAAACAGCTTTGTATATTTCATTATGTCCGTCTCTATCGGAGACAAATAACAACTCTGTATCACTAATCCACTGTGGATTCCTATCTCTATAAGCATGGTTACTTACATTATTGGAGTTTTTTCTATCCTTGTTATTTTTCTTGACAAAAATTTCTCCATTAATTTCAAGAGCCATTAATTTTCCGTTTGGTGAAACATCAAAATCTGAGATATCTGAGGTGGTAGAAACTTCTTTTTCAGTTTCAAATTTGTAATCTGATGCTATTTTTAAGTTAATCTTTTTAGCTTGTCCGTTAGTTATTTGATACAAGTCAAAAAGCGTTGAGTAGACAATAATTCCTTGATTACTTACAGAAAAAAAAACAACACCATTTTTATTTTGGTTCGTCATTTTTTTGGAAGCCCCCTTTACGGAACCATCTGTATTTATAAGTTGCTTATAAATATTATAACGACCACTTTTAGCTCCTATGTAATATAAATTACCCGCTGCATCCCATAAAGGTGAATGATCGTTTTTTTCTGAGGAAGTTACTTGAAAATAAGCCCCTGTTTTAATATTATAAACCCACACATCTCGTTGGGCTGAACCTGAATAATCTTCTCTAGAAATTCTACATGCTCCTTTTACAAAGGCCACCAAATTCCCGTCAGGAGAAACAGTTGCCATACTACCTAAAGCTGTTAAAAATCTTTGCGGAGTACCACCATTGGCATTGACTTGATAAATTTGGCTATCCCATTCAGGACCTTTTAAAACTCGAGTTGTTGAAAATACAATATGGTTTGAAGATGTCCAATCGTAGGGAGTATCTCCTGTTGGATAATAGGTTAATTGTTCAGGTATTCCACCATTTTTTTTAATCGTAAAAATATTATTATTTCCTTTTCTGTTTGAAGAAAAAGCGAGTTGATCTCCGGAAGTATTCCAAACAGGGTTACTCTCATAACCTTCGTGAATGGTTATACGTTTTGTTTGTTGAGTGTTGAAGTTGTAAATCCAAATATCTCCTTGATAAGAAAAAGCCATCTCTTGGGCATTTGGACTAATTCTAGGCATACGAATCAGAGAATTTTGTGCTGAAAGCAAACCAGTTATCATCACAAAAATTACGATATACAATCTTTTAGTCATGAGTTTTAATTATTTAGTGTTAATTAGGAGAGCTAATTTAAAAAAATAGCTGATCAGTATGAAAAATTTAGTAAGAATATTAGCTATCGATTTGGACTTAAAATAATTCGAAATCTTCTCCAAAATAGTTCGACTTCACTCCCCTCACCTCCACTTTTTATTCTCTAAAATAAATTTTATTTTTGGGAATATTTTTTTGAAGAAACTTACCGTTAGCAAACATTAAAAGAAATAAATGAAAGCTTCAGAAATAGAAAAAACGCAACTAAATTTAAAGAACTACTAAAAAGTGAAGACTTTGATGTAGCGAATACAGATTAAAATCAGTACCAAATATTGTGCAATATCAAAAAAAATTGCTGTTATTAAAACAAATTAGATATATATGAAAACAGGAAATATTAAATATATTATTTTGACATTAACTATTATTCTGTCCTCATGCAAAAAAGAGGAAGTTAAAACAAAACCTGCTAAAAGAGATTACACTCAAGAAATGGTTCAAGAATTAAATGCTATTGCAACAAATCAAAATAACATTAATGTATGGCATTTAAATAAAAAACGAGCTGAATATATAGATGAAATACTCAAAAAAACAACCAATGATGCTGAACTAGTAAGATTGTTATTTAATTCTGGAAGTGAATGGTTAAATGCAGGGGAATACAACAAATCAATTTCGAGATTCAATGATATTTTTTCTTTGATTGAAAATAAAAAATTGAGATTACCTCCTGAAGCATATTATAATATCAGGGAGGTTTTAGGTGTTGCTTACCTTAGAAAAGCGGAAATTGAAAATTGTGTTCAAAATCACAATGAATTTTCTTGTATCATTCCAATTCAAAAAGAAGGGCAACATATCAATAGAGATGGAGCTGAAAAAGCACTTGAAATATTTCATGAATTACTTAATTTACCTAATTCTAATATTCAAACTAAATGGCTATATAACATAGCTCAAATGACTCTAGGTGGATATCCAGAAAGTATTGAAAAACCATTTCTAATAGATGAATCGGTTTTTGAATCAGATATTTCATTTCCAAGGTTTAAAGAAATTGGAATGTCTTTAGGTGTAGGAGTTAATGATATTTCAGGAAGTGTTGTAATGGATGATTTTAATAATGATAATTACTTAGATTTAATGGTTAGCTCTTACGGGCTTGATGACCAATTACACTACTTTATTAATAATAAAAAAGGTGGTTTTGATGATGCTACTGAAGCTGCAGGAATCAACGGTATTTGGAGTGGGTTGAATATGGTGCAAGCTGATTACAATAATGACGGATGGGTAGATGTTTTTGTTTTAAGAGGTGCTTGGTTAAGTAAAGATGGTAATCACCCTAACTCATTATTGAAAAATAATGGAGATGGCACATTTTCAGATGTGACAAAAGAATGTGGTTTATATAGTCTTTTCCCAACTCAAACAGCCAGTTGGGCCGATTTTAATAATGATGGATGGCTTGATCTTTTTATTGGTAATGAACATTCAACAAATATAGAAGCTCCTTCTCAGCTTTTTCAAAATAATGGTGACGGTACATTTAAAAATGTTGCAAAAGAAAAAGGAGTTGGAATTAATGGTTTTATTAAAGGGTGTGTTTGGGGAGATTTTAATAATGATAGTTACCCTGACCTATATCTTTCACTTATTAATAATCAAAATTTTTTGTTTGAAAACGGAGGACCAAATAATAATTTTGCTTTCACAAATAAAGCTGTTGAATCCAATACATTAGGCCCCAAATTTAGTTTTCCTTGTTGGTTTTTTGATTTTAACCAAGATGGTTGGGAAGATATTTTTGTAAGTGGTTTTGATTTTGAACAGTTTCAGAGCGCTGCAGGAGAGGTGGCAAAGGATTATTTAAATATGCCTAATGAAGCTGAATTACCTAAATTATATAGAAATAACAAAAATGGAACATTCACAGATGTAAGTAAAGAAATGAATATTGACAAAGTTTTATACACAATGGGATGTAACTTTGGCGACTTAAACAATGACGGTTTTCCAGATTTCTATGCAGCTACAGGGACACCAGATTTTCGGTCATTAATACCAAATAGAATGTTTCTGAATGGAAAAGGAACTGTTTTTTATGATATAACTAATGCAGGAGGGTTTGGTCATATACAAAAAGGGCATGGTGTAGCTTTCGGTGATTTAGACAATGATGGAGATCAAGATGTCTATAATGTATTAGGAGGTTCCTATGATGGAGATAATTTCATGAATGCACTCTTCCTAAATCCAGGGAATACTAATAATTGGATAAAACTAAAACTAGAGGGAATAAAAGCTAATAAATCAGCAATTGGAGCAAGAGTAAAAATAATAGCTTCTAATGAAAAAGGAGAGAACCAAACTTTTTATAATAGGTTAAACTCAGGTGGGAGTTTTGGAGCTAATCCATTATTAATTGAACAAGGTCTTGGAACTTATAACAATATTGCCCGAATTGAAATAATATGGCCCGGTCAAAAGAACGCACAAATTATTAACAATGTCAAATCAGGTTCTTATTTAAAAATAACCCAAGATGAATCTCTATTTGAAGAAATAAATGTAGATAAAATTATGTTCCAAGAAAAGTATCATAACCATTGAAAAAAATAACGCTTCATAATAACGTGCATATTTCATTGCGTCTTATTTTCCCTAGAAAAATCCTATAAAAAGATTTTATTTTTGGAAATAATTTTCTAATTGAATATATTCTTTTAACCTTTTAAGCCGTTGCAAAATCCTCACCAAAATAGTTCGATTTTACTACCCTCTGTATTATCAATGTTTTTTATTTTAAAATATGAAACTATATTACTTTAATTGATTAATTTTAGTAAAATATTATTCAACAAATGGAACTAAATATTTTCGGAAATCCTTTGATTCCTTGCTGTACAAATCCTGCTACTGGTTATTTTAGAGATGGTTTTTGTAGAACAATTTCTGAAGATACTGGAACACATACTGTTTGCGCCATTGTCACCCAAGAATTCTTAAACTATTCTGCCTCAAGAGGAAATGATTTAATGACTCCTATTCCACGTTGGAATTTTCCAGGACTACAAGCTGGTTCTTCTTGGTGTTTGTGTATTTCTCGCTGGTTAGAAGCTGAAAAAGCGGGCAAAGCGCCACCTATTGTTTTGAAAGCGACTCATCAAAAAACCTTGCAATACACTTCATTGGAATTGTTAGAAAAATATGCAGTAACTACTGAATAGAGTTATAGTATAGTAATATATAATTTTCATACTATCCATGTATTGTATTAATTTTATTTTTTTTACAAAAAATTAAATTAAATTCGTAGAACAACTATTTTAAAAATGAAAAAAATGAAAAAATTACTTAGTATTTTGTTGGTATCTATTTTTATGTCATGTTCTCAAGGAGGACATCCGGACTTTGCAAAAAATACAGCCACTGCAAAAAAAATGTTAGAACTTCAGGGATCTGAAGCAGATTTTCAAGCACAGCTTGACCTAATTCATCAAGATGTTAAATGGCAACCTGTATTTTTTGGAGCTACCGAAATTGGAAAAGAAGAATTTGGCCAGTATTTAAAAGCATGGCAAGATCAAATGGAAGATGTGGTTTACACTGCAGACAACTGGTTACCTGGTGTATTGGCAGAGACTGGAATGGCAGACGGGAGTGTTAGATCTTACGGAACTTGGTCTGGAACTCACACAAAGACAGGTAAAAAATGGGAAGTAAAAGCGTACCATACCTGGGATTTTAAAGATGGACAAATTATAACTGGAGGTGATTATTTTGATGCTACAGGTCTTGTTAACTTTCTAGAAGAGGAAGAAAACCAAGAAGAGGTAGAGATGACTGAATAAGTTACCAGAGTTTTTAGCTCTTATACATACCCTACCAATTTTGGTAGGGTTTTTTAAATTAAAATATTTCAGTAAAATTATAATTTGATATGACAGTTAAACATATACTTACGAGCCAAGTTTTTAAATTTACGACAATGTTTTTATTTTAGACAAAATGAAGTCCTAGTCCTACGGTGCGCTTTTAAAATAACATAAATGGAACGACTAAAAAAAATCATAGCGACGATTATCAAATTCAGAATAGCAATTATGGCTGTTTTGGCAGTTGCTATGGGCTTATCCGGATATCATACGGTTACTAAATTAAGTGTTGACAATTCGCTAGGCATCTGGTTTTTGGAAGATGATCCAAGCTATCGTGCTTATATCGATTATCAGCAAAATTTCGGATCCGATGAAATTTTTATTGCGATGTTACCGGTGGAAAATGCCATTGGTGAAACAGAAGTTTTATCATTAAAAGAGTTACACCAACAAATTGATGCATTACCTTATGTACAAACATCGTATAGTTTAGCTAAAGCTAAGTATCCCACTTATGCAAATAAGACCCTTAATTTTAATGGCTTGTATAATTCAAAACGAAGTGAAAAAGGGCTAAAAAGTCTGTACTCAAAATTACCAAATATCACTTCTCAATTAGTTACTAAAGATTATAAAAATCAGTTTTTTTATATTCAACTTAACCCAACATCAACAGTCGAAGAAGAGCGACAAGTTATTGCTGAAGAAATAAGAACAGTGATTCAAACCCTTTATGAGCATTACTATCTAACTGGACCTCCAGTTTTAAATGAGGCATATAGCAAAGGAATTTATAAGGAGAGTTTAATCTTTGGAGTGTTAACGATAGTGGTGATCACCATAATGCTACTGTTTTTATTGCCCAGTAAGCGCTATTTAATCATTTCCTTATTATCTGTTGCGATCCCCATAAGTTTACTTTTTGGGCTAATTACCTCACTAGGCTTTGCACTGAATATGATATCAATGCTTATTCCAACAATCCTAATGGTGTATAGCGTTAGCGATGCTGTACACATTATAAATATTTACCACAAAGAGGGATTGGCAAACAATATATTGGCTAAAGTTGACTTACTAGCAGTCGCTATCCGTAAAAGTATAACGCCTTGCTTTTATACAACTCTTACCACATTTGTTGGTTACTTTGCTTTGTATTTATCACCATTACCTGCTTTCAAAAATATGGGAGTTTTTACTTGTATAGGTTTAGTCATTAGCTTTATTCTTGTGTATATTATTACCATCATTGGATTCAGTTATATGAATTTAAATTTTGAGAAAGCAAAGCCCTTACTAAGCTTAAAACGTTGGAATCAACGAGCATTTATTCACTGGTTAAATCGTATAACTTG
>JAAEPP010000444.1 GCA_024232495.1 Flavobacteriaceae bacterium | reverse complement strand
TTTGTTTGAGGCATTCTTCCATTTTTGCACATCTATCTTCTGTTTTTAAGACGATTCGTCATTTTATTGCAAAGTCGTGATCATTTTGTTTCAAAGACACAACATATTTAGAAAGGGGAAATAAACATACATATGTAGAACGAGAAATGAAAGGATTCTTAACCATTTTGAGGACTCAGAAATTACAAAATCTAGGAAGCTTCCAGCGGCTTTGGCCTTAGCAGTTTTTGGCCTCTCTCTCTGCAGCCATGCATTTTGTAAATGTTCCAGCTTCATAGCTCATTGCCGGAGCAAATGTTTAAATCCCTCTCTGTAAAACTAAGACTCAGGGCTACAAATCAATGGCTAGAAGCCCTTTTTGAGAAACTTAATCATTAAAGTTATTAACTTGATCTTGTTAGATTTTTTAACTGTTTGAAATTAATTGCACATTATCAATAGTTTTACTAATTTTTCAAATTTTCTTTGCAGGGAAGACCCAAAATTTTGATATGGTTGTTTAACCTGCAAATACAGATATTCTGAAAGTGTTGGTGTAGCAAGACTTTTCTTGAATGTTTAGATGCATCTTTGTAAGTATTTGCTTATATTCATAAAAGCTTTGAAATATCTTTCATTATAGTATCCAAATTCATTTTCATCTCCTTTCTATTCATCTCAAATTTCATCCCATGAAATATTTTGCTGCTGGTGACTTAAATGGTCAGTCTCTTTTACACTTTCACATTTGACTTCAAATATATCAATCAGAGATGTTTTAATTGTTTTTTTGTTTTAAGGATTTCAATACACATTTTTTTTTATTCTTTAGAGCATAGATAATGAATATTTAGAAACTAGTTTAAATACCAGACAGACAAAATGGCCTGAACAAAGCTTGGTCTATCTTATAGGACTGGTTTTAAGTGAAATATAACCAAAGTTCTACATACTTTTATTTCTAGTAAATGAACACAGAAAAGTTCTCTAATTCTGCTGCTGGCAGTTTCATGCCATGCTTGAAAAGAATTCTCTGGCAACTAAAAAGATATGTTTCATTACCATCTTGAAATTTAAACTATTTCAATGGTTCTCTTTCCAAAATTGATATCAATTTCTATTTTTCTAAGCAAAGCAGGAGTTGAAATCTTTGTTCATTCCAACATTATTATAGGCATTAAGGAAGAACAGAGTTTAATAGTTATTTGTTGGAAGTAAGTGAATTGCATGTTGCTCACTATATATAAGAAAAAAGTTTTCATACATGATTAATTGAAATTCCTTTAATGGTGTTTGAAATAATTCAGAAGTCAACATAAGCTTTGCTATCACTAGTCACATTGATAACTGCTGTGAAGGGGATTCCTGACAATAGGATTCCCTAGTTGTTGATCCCTTATATTGGAACCAGGTAAAATGAGATGGCGTCGAGTTTTGCCAAACTTCTAAGACAATTGAACAGTTCCATCTTTGTTGTTGTTTTTATTAGAGACAAATGGTTAAATTTGAATATCGAGCTGATTTCATTCTACATTCTTCACATTTTGTTTTTTCTATATTTGAAGTTTTCAGCATTCTCGTACTTACTTTAAATTGTGTATCTTCACATTTATCATATTCTTGATATGAATACTATTTTGTTATTCATGGCCTTGATAGGGATCTTATTTTAATCCTTTTCTTCAGTTATCTTCGATATGTTTTTAATGATTTTTCTCCATTTTGTTTTGTATTGGCTATTTATTTCTAGCTTTACTTATGGAGTGTATTGGATGAATTTACAGATCTAATCTCCAAGTTTGCTTGTATGTCTTTCATTTGAGTGGTTTATCTTCATACTGGTGTGTGTGGTGTTGGATAGTGATGATATCTGTCAAGTTTGTTTTTCTTCACATCACTTTAAATCTTGCTTAGATCAAACAAATTTTGACATTAACTAGAATTTTTTTTCTATCAAAAATTGATGATTTGATTGCT
>JAAEPP010000443.1 GCA_024232495.1 Flavobacteriaceae bacterium | reverse complement strand
TATCATCCTTGCCATTGACCACGCATAGGGCAGGATGGCCGAGTGGTCTAAGTGGCTAGGTTAAGGCACTAATTACTTCAAGGGCTTCGGTTAGAGTCCCATTCCTGTCATTTTGTTGACATTCCTATAAAAAGTATTGTTTCATGTACTTTTAAAACCTGCACATGGTATGTTCTACCATCATCCATGCTTTTGACCACCCTACATACAGGCAGAATGGCCGAGTTGAGTATGGTGCTTGTTTAAGGCATCATTTAGTTCGATGGAGTAGGTTCGAGTCCCACTACAGTCAATATGTTGACATTCCTATACAAAGTATTGTTTCCTTTATTTTGAAAACCTGCACATGGTATCTTTACCATCATCCTTGCCATTGACCACGCATAGGACAGGATGGCCGAGTGGTCTAAGTGGCTAGTTTAAGGCACAAATTACTTCAAGGGCTTCGGTTAGAGTCCCATTCCTGTCATTTTGTTACCATTCCCATACAAAGTATTGTTTCATGTACTTTTAAAACCTGCACATGGTATCTTCTACCATCATTCATGCTATTGACCAGAAAACATACAGGCAGGATGGCCGAGTGGTGTAAGGCACTGGTTTAAGACACCAGTCATTTCGGTGGCGTGGGTTTCGAGTCCAACTGCAGTCATTTTGTTAACCTTCCTATACAAAATTATGTTTCCTGTATTTTAAACACCTGCAGATTGTATCTTCTACCATCATGAATGCTAGTGACCTCACTAAATACAAGCAGGATGGCCGAGTTGTCTAAGTTGCTTGTTTAAGGCACCAGTCACTTCGGTGGCGTGGGTTCGAGTCCCACATCTGACATTTTTTTAACATTGCTATACAAAGTATAGTATCCTTGATATTGAACACCTTCGAATGATATTTTCTACCATTATTCATGCTATTGACCACTCAACATACCGGCGGGATAGCCGAGTTTGTTTAAGGCAATGGTTGAAGGCATCAGTCATTTCGGTGGCATGGGCTCGAGTCCAACTGCAGTCATTTTGTTGACATTCCAATACAAAATTATGTTTCCTGTATTTTAAACACCCGCAGATGGTATCTTCTA
>JAAEPP010000442.1 GCA_024232495.1 Flavobacteriaceae bacterium | reverse complement strand
GTAGTGCATGATTACAATGAATTTGAAAATATCTATATACACTGCCCCATTCTAAATTTTTTTTTTTTCTCTCCTAAATGAAAGTTTGCAGATAGCTTTTGAATAACAAAAGCTCCTTGCTCTTTAACATTTGAGATATTACAAAAACGTTATATTAACAGTTAAGTTTGTCAAAACAAATCCTGGAGAATAGTCCAACAACAATTTTCAGTCTTGCTAGCATATTTCTTCCAAGCATATATTCCATGCGTGTGCTCCCAGCGAGCGGACGTGTTTCTTTGTGCGGTTACTTCAAAGGATTTGTTAATGGTGTTTTCCTAAAATGTTTTTTCAAGTTTTTCAAGAATAAGTTTACTTATTCTTCTTATTTTTTATTTATGTTTTGTTTTATTTGATGACACGGTTTCGCTATACGCCAAAATGGATGAAGAAAGATTTGGAGTTCTTTTAACTGAAAAGCTGAATGCGTTCAAACTCGACATCGAAAATAAGATTGCAACCACATCGGAGTCACTAAAAGCTGATATTGTGAATGTTGAGAAGGCCGTTTCATCCCGTTTTTTAACTATCGAGAAAAAACTTTTGGATATCGAAAAGGCACAAGATTTTCAAGCAACTCAATACGAGTCGTTCAGGAAGCAAGTCGGCACTGTACTACGTATAAACACTGAACTCAAGGCTGAAAACGAACATTTGTGTAAACGAATCAAAGATTTAGAGTTGAAAGATCGCAAGTTAATGAAAAGTATTGACGATTTAGAACAATATGGACGTAGAGAAATGCTCGAATTATCTGGAGTTCCACGTTTGCAGAATGAAAATTGCGAGGAGATCATGCTAAAGTTGGCTGAAGCTATAAATGTTCCCCTATCAAGACAGGAAATTGAAGCGTGTCACAGGAACTCTCCCAAGCCAGACGCTCCCATAATTTCAAAATTCGGATCAAGAAAATTAAAAGAATTATTTTTTACAAAAGACGCGAAGAAAGTCTTGAGAAACCTGACGACAGAAGATCTTGGTTTTGAGAAGGAAGTGGGCAAAGATCGCATTTTCATAAATGAAAGTCTGACGAAAGCGAATAAACATCTTCTCTGGTTGGCAAAAAACAAAAAGAAAGATCTGGAAATGAAGTTTTGCTGGACTCGCAATGGGTCAATCTTCCTGCGAAAGAGTGAAACAACACCAATCGTCAAAGTCAACTATGCGGAAGACTTGGACAAACTGTCGTAAGATCGTTTTTTAGTTCTTGTTTACGTATTCATATCGTTCTTAAAACTTTCGAAATCCTATCTCGTAAGACATTTTCCTAAAATCAATATTAGTTTCTTAGATTATAAAGTTACAAGTTACAGTAAAATGTCCTTTCCAAAAGTTTAGGCCATCCACAAATTTTTTTATTGCCTACCCCTTTTACCCATCCCTTCTCCCCCTCCAACAATGACTGACGAAAGTACATGTTGTCCTAAATGTGGGAAAAATGTCTTTGACAACCAAAATTCGATTTTATGTGATGCTTGTAAATCTTGGGTGCATTTGAAATGTTCTGGTCTTATAAAAAAAATGTTCCTTGAATTATCACAAAGCGATGAATCATACTTTTGTGGCGTCTGCCTGCAGGACATATTTCCGTTCGCACAGTTAAAAGATGATAAACTTGCCAAAGAATTTAGCAAGCAGGCGAGTGCGAAATCCGTTTCTTTATTCAATAAGATATTAGCCGAATATAACAAAACTTGTTCTGTCTGCAGCAAAACAATTCATCTGACAAAAAGCTCTATACCCTGTGGTCAGTGTAAACACTTAATTCATAAAAGATGCTCTGAGGTGCCAAACTGGAATATTGCTAATATTGATTCACTTTTAAAGAAATGGGAGTGTCTTACGTGTAGATTAAGCTGTTTATCCTCTTTTCCCTTTTCATCGCTCGAAAATCACGAATTGGGTAATCTTTCTTATAATTCAGCCTTTACATGCAAGTGTAACTCAACAGCAGTTTCTTTGTCGGACTTTAGTCACATTGAGCAACTTGAAACTTGCAAACTAACCCTTAAGGAGTATGACCATCTTTTTGATAACGATGTTGATTGCAACTTAATAAAATTGTCAGATTTTGATTATTATGATAATCATGAGTTTCATAAACTGATCAACTCATCGACCTTCGATACAAATAAAATGTCCAGCATTTTTCACACAAACATTTCATCCATATCTAAAAACCTTGAAAATGTCGAAATTCTCATGAGTAATATTGACCATAAATTTGATATCTTAGCTTTTAGTGAAACTTGGCATACTAAAGATAATGATGAACGTATTAAGCAATTAAATATTGAAGGTTTTCATAATTATGAAGGTCAATTTGGAAATAATCGAAAAGGAGGCTGTGGGTTTTTCGTTGCTGAACATCTTTCATATTCTATAAGAACTGACCTAAATAAATCTTATAAAGATTCTGATTGTGAATTTGAAGCTTTTTGGATTGAAGTTGAGAATAAATTGAAAGCTAACTCAATTTTTGGTGTTTTATATAACCATCCTCGCAAAAATACGTCCGCTTTTCTTGACTATTTACAATCAATCTTTGCCAAAATAAATAGAGAAAAAAAGCTAATTTTTTTATGTGGAGATTTTAACCTGAACCTTCTTCAGTCCGACACGTCTCCAAATGTTGATTCTTTCTTAAATTTAATGCTTTCAAACTTTTTTCAACCATTAATATTAAAGCCTACTAGATTTAACGATAGATCAGCACCCAGTCTAATTGATAATATTTTCATTAACTCTCTGGAACCCCTTACAGTTAGTGGTAACCTAATAGATAAAATATCTGACCACTTATCAAACTTTGTGTTTTTTGGTGATCAGCTAAGCAAAGCTAGTAATATAAATAACAGCATGTATAGAGACTATCGAAATTTCAATAGAGAAAATTATTTACAGGACGCACGACAAATGAATTTTTATCATAATGATGAGAATCGTGACTCTGATATTAATTGTAAATATGAACATTTTCAAACTAAATTCTTGGAACTATTAAATAAGCATGCTCCTTTAAAAGTTAAGTCTAAACGTTTGAAAAGGCAACAGCGTAAACCTTGGATTACTAAAGGTATTCTTAAATCTATTTCAACGAAAAACACACTTTTGAAAAAATTTATTAAGACGAAAGATGATTTTTGGTATGAAAGGTATAGAATTTTTCGTAATACTCTCAATCGTGTAATCAAATCTAGTAAACAAATCTACTACTCCTCGTACTTCGATGAATTCAAACATGATTCTAAGAAAGTTTGGAAAGGAATTAACGAAATCTTAAATAAAAATAAAGCTAAATGTTCTCAAGACATAAAACTAAACTTCAAGGGCAAATTAATTTCGGATAATAAACAAGTTGCAAATACATTTAATCATTTTTTTACAAACATAGCCCAGAAACTTGCAGATAAGCTAGGGCCTGCTAAAGCAAACCATAAAGACTTTCTAAAATCTCCAATTCAAGAAAGCTTTTTTATAAATCCTGTTAATCCAGGTGAGGTCAAAAGTGAACTTATGAGTCTGGATGAATCAAAGTCACCAGATTCGTATGAAATCCCAATAAGCATGGTTAAATGCGTAAGTGACCCTTTATCCAACATACTTTCAGATTTGATTAATGAATCATTCAGTTCAGGTACTCACCCATCCCTTCTTAAATTTGCAAAGGTAATACCGATATTTAAGGCCAAATCCAGACTAGAGGTTTCAAATTATCGACCAATATCACTATTACCGATTTTTAATAAAATTTTTGAAAAACTCATGCACAAAAGGCTAACTACTTTTTTAGATAAACATGATGTACTTTTTGCACATCAATTTGGCTTTCAGAAAAGTAAATCAACGACACAAGCAATACTAGACTTATGCAACCAGCTAACAAATGCTTTAAATAAAAAAGAAATCTCCTGTTGTATATTTTTAGACTTTGCAAAAGCATTTGACACAGTTGACCATAAAATTTTATTAGATAAACTTAGCCATTATGGTATAAGAGGTTCTGCTTTGAATTGGTTCAAATCTTATCTTGCAAGTAGAACACAAAAAGTTTCCATTAATGGTACTCTGTCTGAACCACAAACTATAACTCATGGCGTACCACAAGGAAGTGTTCTAGGGCCTCTTCTTTTTCTTATATATATTAATGACTTACCTTCTTGCTCTAGTATTCTTAAATTCCATCTTTTTGCCGATGATACAAGCATATTTTTTTCTTATAACAATGCAAAAGACCTCGAGTCCATTGTAAATCTTGAACTTAAGAACGTCTCAACATGGCTTTCTGCAAATAGACTAACCCTTAATGTTGATAAATCTAATTTTCTTACAATATCTAATAAGAAAAAAGGAGAATCTGCCATCGATATTAAAATTGATAATAATTCCATTAAAGAAAAAGACTATATAAAATATCTTGGTGTTCTTATAGATAACAAATTAAATTGGAAGCAACACACACAGTATGTAAATACAAAAGTTTCAAAAGGCATTGGAATATTGGCAAAAATGAGGCATTTTGTATCACAGGACGTTTTAAGACAATTGTATCATGCCTTTATTGCGCCACATATCAGCTATGGTCTC
>JAAEPP010000441.1 GCA_024232495.1 Flavobacteriaceae bacterium | reverse complement strand
TCTTGATAAGAAACCGTTAATAAGGAACTTAAACTTAAGAAACTTTAGTAGGATATTTTGCTTGAACTAAAAAAGTTAAGAAACTTTTTATATCTTACTTATCAAGAAAAACAACCTCTACACGTCTGTCCCACAGAGTTTTATTCCTAGTTCAGTTAAGTTTCATTTGATATGATATTTTAGCTGTTTTTCAATGAAATTTGCATTTTAATTTTTGCTTCTCTATACCCAATTCATGTTTGGCACTGATAGAAAATAGGAAACGAAAATTCAATTATGAAAACTGAATTATTCATTTGAATTAAGGAAACAATTGGGGGGAATGCTTCAGCTAAATTTCTTAGGCCAATGGTTTTGAAAAAATATTTTTATTCCTTATGGAACATGCCAGTAATAATAGAATCCATTCTATTTTACCAGAGATCCTAGTTGAATACCTCCCTCCCCAAAATCATAGATAAGACTCTTCAACCAAATAGCCAGTCATTTATAAATTTGCTCTTGCTTAGTGTTATTTGATTGTAAGCTACTGGGGAGGGGCTGCATGACCTACAGCTGGACAGGCCACAAGGGTTTACTGCTGAGATCTGAAAAGCATACCAACTTATCATCATTGTAATTACCATAAATACAACTTGTTACCAACTTATGATTTCCATTTTATGGTAATGAACATTATGAATGAGACAGTGAAAAGGT
>JAAEPP010000440.1 GCA_024232495.1 Flavobacteriaceae bacterium | reverse complement strand
GCTTGATAATGCTTCAAACTAAGGTTAAATTTTATTATTAGTTACAAAGTTATGCCTATTCTTAACATTTTCAGGGGTGTTAAACATAATTCCCTCAACGGGGCATTGTGGAGCATCCAAATATATTATGATTAAACTTAGGGGTATTTTGACCCCCATGTGCAATTTTGTTTTAAAGATATTATAACTTTTTACATAATTTTTCTTAGACTTGATACTAAAAAGCTTCAAAATGCCGTAGACGAGAGGTTTCTAACTTTATTAGTAAAAAAGTTGTTTTATAAAGTATAAATGGCCGATTATAGCTAATACTTAATTATTTAGTTGTTTTTTTTACAATTTCATATATTTTTTGGTACATTTTAGTTCAAAATTCCATTAATTAAAATTTTTAGGTAAAATATACTAAGAAAACCCATGTATATATAAAATATAGCTAAAAAGCTAGATTTTTTGTTTCATCTGGCTCTTAAACAAAATAAAACAACTTTTTTACTAATAAAGTCAGAAACTTCTCGTTTACGGTATCTTGAAGCTCTTGAGTGTCCAGTCTAACGAAAATTATAAGAAAAATTCTTAGCACTTTCAATCAACATTGCACATGGGGGTCAAAATACCCCCATGTTTAATGAAATATCTTTTGACGCTCCACTGTGTCCCGTTGGGCAAATAATGTTTGACACCTCTGAAAATGTTAAGGAAGGACATATCTTTGTAACCAATATTGATATTTAACCCTAGTTTGAAGCATAATGAAGCAAATTTATTTATGTTCCCAAATCCAAAATGTTCGGATATTTTTGCAGGTAGCTGTATAT
>JAAEPP010000439.1 GCA_024232495.1 Flavobacteriaceae bacterium | reverse complement strand
TTAGAAGTCGATAAAAAACAGCCCGGTATTTCGGCGGATTGCCTTCCAAAGAAAATAAACCTTCCCTGAACAAGGTAAGATTAATTTTCAATCAAGCACAACATACTCTATATATTCCGTCATATTGCTTTCCTTTAAAGAGGAACAAGATCTTCCATAGAAAAATAATGGCTTCAGTATTAGCAAGACCTGATTCTTGTCACTCAAGATTGACTTTGCATTCAGCATCCCGGGAGTCCTAACGAGTTGACTTTACATTCAGCACACCGGAAATCCTGACAAGTTGTGCAAAGGATTTGTTCATTTGAATCAATTATTCAGAGAAAGATTTGCAAGTATCCCGGACACTTGGTTGTACAAAAATGCAATATCATAAAAGAGAATTTCCACTTACAACAGTTATTTTCCAAAGAAATGCACATTGTCATATTCCACATTTTCAACAGCAGTTTTCCAGCCATACATCATTTGAGAACAAAGTCTGAAAGTAAAGAAAAAACGAATGTCAAGGCATTAACCACGCATAAATAGGAAATGTCCTGTCTTGAAAAGCAATGATACATTTCTAGGTTGATCTTTGGATGTATATGAACGAAAGTAATTCATCATAGCTGAGAGAAAATTCATTAGATAATACCAAAATTATAAAAGGAATGAATGGGAAATGTTTGATTAAATATCTGGCCTAACTGTTTTTCTCAACAATG
>JAAEPP010000438.1 GCA_024232495.1 Flavobacteriaceae bacterium | reverse complement strand
CCATGAGACTTAGTAAAAACTTAGCACAACGTTTTAGAGCAAACGGAAACGCTTATTCAATACGAAAGGCGTACTTTATTAGAAATTAAAATGAACTCTTATTGCAAGGCTAAGTTTTCACTAAGTTTCACGGGAAAGTATAAGAAACCCTCGGTGTAATAAGTTCTACGCTGTTCTCAAGGAGAGAACTGTTGTAATACGTGTGGTACTAACCTTTTAGAGCAAACGGAATCATTTTATCCATGCGAAAGGAGTACTTTATAAGAAAGTTAGGTGAACTCTTATTGCGGGGCTAAGTTTTTACTAATTTTCACGGGGAACTATAAAAAAAACCCTCGATACGCAAAGATCTAGGCTGTTCCAATGGATAGAACTGTTGTAATACGTATGTTTACAACGTTTTAGAGCAAAGGAATCGTTTCCTTCCATGTTAAAGGCGTAATTTATAAGAAAGGAGGGTTAACTCTAATCGCGGGGCTAAGTTTTCACTAAGTATACAGGGAACTATAAGAAACCTTCGGTGTAATACGTTCTAGGCTGTTCCCATGGACAGAACTGTTGTAATACTTATGTTTGCAATGTTTTAGAGCAAACGGAATCGTTTTATTCCATGAGAAATGCGTACTTTATAAGAAATTGAGGTGAACTCTTATTGCAGGGCTAAGTTTTCACTAAGTTTCATGGGGAACTATAAGAAACCCTCGGTGTAATAAGTTCTAGGCTGTTCCAATGGACAGAACTGTTGTAATACGTTTGTTTACAATGATTTAGAGCAAACGGATTCCTTTTATTCCATGCGAAAGGCGTACTTTATAAGAAATTGAGGTGAACTCTTATTGCAGGGCTAAGTTTTCACTACATTTCATGGGAACTAAAAGAAGCCATCGTTGTAATAAGTTCTAAGCTTTTCCCATGGACGGAACTGTTGAAATACGTATGT
>JAAEPP010000437.1 GCA_024232495.1 Flavobacteriaceae bacterium | reverse complement strand
GGAGAGAGCTTGAATATATTGTTTTTGGAATTGATTAAATACTATAGTGAGGATAGTTGAAACAATACTAGGTTTTGCCGAGTAGGGGTTTGAGCCCCAACATGTGAAGTGCAAGATGCAGTGCAAGCTGCGTTATTCTCAAACAACATTGTTCTTAAGGGGAAATAAGTAGGATATGTTGTTTTCAGCTTTCATGATTTACTATAGTAAGGATAAAATTACTTGATACCAGAAATTCAAAACCATAGTTTATCATAAAGGGGTAGTGACTTGTATAAGCATACACACCACCTAACTAACTAAGGAATTCGGGATATAAGTTTTAAAGATTTCATTTGAATGTTTAGTATAGCCAAGTTGAAGGGTTATACCTTAACATAAGCATGATACAGCTAGGAAGTGTTCTTTTCCTAACAAAATTGTTTTTAGGGAGATGGGAGGGCAATGTATCCAGTTCCATTAACTAATATACTGTGATAAGGAAAAATAAAAATAATAACATTATCTTAGAGTATTGTTTATCAAAAAGAGTTGGTCATCTGTAGAAGCTCAAATGCACCTTAACCAACTAGAGGCTTTGGGATAAACATTTGGTACCACAAAATACCAATTTCCTCACTGATTGCAGCCATAAGCTATGAAGCACCCACTAAATAATTATCTTTCCAATTTATTCTATGTTTAAAGATATTTCAGTGTGAAATGAAATGAACATCTAAAAAAAGCAAACTTAAGAAATATTTGATTGATGATAAAATGAATATGTGTTGTCGATTGTCCAATTGAAGTTTTGAAGATATTTTTGATGCGTTTCATCGAGTCAAGGATAAACCTTGTTATGTTTAGTGTAGAGTATACGTGCTACGTTTGCTTTTCATGTTTAGTTTAATGCCTTCTTGTGTCTATTATCAACTCCATTTTGATATATTTCTCCGTGCACTACAGTCAAAGTTAGTACTGAATTGATTGTAGCCCCAGTTCTTCACTTTGTCATGACTAAAACCAGAATCTCTGACGTGCTACACCACTTCCAGTAACAAGATATAGTATACTATACTTATCATAAATAAAAGCCGTTGCACGTTGGTAAAAGTTGATTTTCCTCTACTTTTCCGGTGCATTTAAGGTCAAGAATATGATTGATAACTTGTTTCAAGTTATGCACGGCTGTAAATTTATTCATTGAATAAAAAAACGGTCTAAAACAG
>JAAEPP010000436.1 GCA_024232495.1 Flavobacteriaceae bacterium | reverse complement strand
TACAAGTGGTTACTCGACAGGGCAAGTAATGTCTTATCCTCAAAAATATGGTTTTAAAGAACGTCTTACCAAACCATTCAACATGACAGATTTAGAAGCGACATTAAACAAAGTACTCTCTGAATAATTTTAAATAACTAAAAGGGAATAAATATTATCGTATTTGTTTTTAGTTTTTATAAAATATAAATACTAGTTAAAAATTATATTTTTCAAGCACGATACTGTTAATTGGCACAATCGAACATCAGGTTACTAAAATCAGTCGGCACACTAAATGAATTGCCAGAAATAAAATCAATTAAAAACAAGGTTTCAGCCATCAGGGTTTCGTAAATGGATTTAAGCAATAACATACCGTCCACTACTACCGAGCATACACAATCTGTTTTAGTGGTAGAAGATAATGACGAATTACGTGAATTTTTAGTAACATTCCTTTCTATGGAATATTTAGTTTATAGCGCTGATAACGGTCAATCGGGTATTAAACTGGCAATAGACAAGTTACCTGACATGATTATTTCCGACGTTTTGATGCCAATTAAAGATGGTTTTGAACTTGTTTCACAGCTTTCACAAAATAAGCAAACCTGCCATATTCCCATTATATTAATTACGGCTAAAATT
>JAAEPP010000435.1 GCA_024232495.1 Flavobacteriaceae bacterium | reverse complement strand
GAAACTCTTCAGGGTCTTTGTTGATTTCAAACATTATTTTAGCTGTTTCTAGAGTATAAAGCTTTACAAAGTTGAATATTTTTAATCGTTTGAAAATGGGTTCACTGTGAGCCGTATGGTGTGCAAAGTCTATCACTCTAATTGCTTTTCGTAAGTTACGTTTTATAGGTTCCAAAGCAGTTTTATTAGCACAGCCCCAATTTAATATACCATAAAGTATATGAGATTGAATGAATGATGAATATAAAGTTTTAAGCGTTTCTTTTGGAACTAAATGTCTTAGTTTGTATAGAATTCCAATTCCTTTAGATAGTTTCAGGTTGATCTGTTTTAAATGGAGTTTCAAATTTAATTTTTCATCAATCATAACACCAAGATATTTGGTATAGTTTTCTTGTTTAAGATTAGTATTATTAATTTTTAACTGTATATCCCTATTAGGCTTACGTGAACATACAAGGAGAAAATTTGATTTTGAAACATTTAAGGATAGTTTGTTGGCCAGTAGCCAAGAAGAGACTTTAACGAGTTCAGAATTTATAGTTTGTTCTAGAGCATCAAGACATTTGTTTGCAAATAAGATACTTGTATCATCTGCAAATAATCGAAACTGTAGAATCTGTGATGATGTATAAATATCATTGATATATATTAAAAACAGTAGTGGTCCAAGCACACTACCTTGCGGAACACCACAATTGACATTGAGTTCTTTTGCATTTGTGCCATTGATATTTACTGTTTGTGTTCTTTTGTGCAAGTACGATTTAAACCACGAATATGCAATCCCTCTGAAACCGTAGTGTTCTAGTTTTTGTAGCAAAATTTCATGATTAACAGTATCAAATGCTTTGGAGAAATCAAGAAAAACGCAGCAAGAAAATAGTTTTTTCTCAATATTATTGATCAATTGTGATTGAAGGTCGAGAATCGCTGAGGAAGTGCACTTGTTTTCTTGAAACCCATATTGATGTTTGAAAATGATTTTGTTTTTGTTTAAGAATTTGGTCATACGAGCATTCATCAACTTTTCGAGTATTTTACTAAAGATAGGTAGAATTGAGATAGGACGATAATTCCCTATCTCTAACTTAGACTTCCCTTTGTGGATCGGTGTGACTTTGGCAAATTTTAATTTTGCTG
>JAAEPP010000434.1 GCA_024232495.1 Flavobacteriaceae bacterium | reverse complement strand
TAAAACATCTCCATCTATTTCTATTTGGACATCTTTTTTAGTTAGACCAGTACAAGCAACTTCAAAATGAAGTCCCTCATCGTCATAAAAAATATCTATTGGGTGTGGTTGTTTGTTTTCAAACGTAGTTGGTTGAAAAGCTCCGTCTGCCTTAAATAGGTTACGGAATAGTAAGTCGAACGGTGTCCGTTCATTAAATAATGTACTCATATCATTTGGTTTTGTGAGGCCGTAGCTCTCGGTTAATAAAAAATAAAACGTGCGCCCTTAGGTCAATTTATTATAACTATATTAAAAATTAGTTTCTTCACGACGTACCATAAAGTATTCGCTGGAAACTCCATTATTTGAAAATTTTAAACTCATCAATCCCATTTCACTTAAATATAATTCTCCACCTTCCATGTCTTTATTAGCTTGAAGGATAAGTTTTAACATATCTGAATTAAATGGTAATTTTATGTTTGTTTTATTAATCTCTCCTGAGATTTGGTATGTGATTTTATTATTGTGTCCTGATTCATCTCCAAATACAAACTCAACAACATCTTCATCATCTAGATTTTTAGCAGTAGTAATTAACATATTATCTACTTGAGCTAATGCACTTTTAGCCTTAATTAAATTATCAACATCTTCAACTGTTAAGTTCAATT
>JAAEPP010000433.1 GCA_024232495.1 Flavobacteriaceae bacterium | reverse complement strand
TCACAAACTACATGTAAACTGTGACCTCCTCCCACTGCCCAACCGGGAACTACACAAATTACTACCTTGGGCATAAATCGAATCATACGTTGTAAATCTAAAATATTGAGTCGATGATAACCATCTTCTCCAACATAACCCTGACGACCTCTTACTTTTTGATCACCACCACTACAAAAACTATAAACACCATCTTTAGAAGATGGGCCTTCTGCGGAAAGCAGAACTACACCAATTGATGTATCTTCTTGTGCATCATGAAAAGCATCCAGTAATTCACTCGTAGTTTTTGGTCGGAAAGCATTACGAACATTAGGGCGGTTAAATGCAACTCTAGCTACACCCTGACTTTTTTTGTAGGTAATGTCTTCATATTTCTTGACAGTTTTCCAATTTGGAGATTTCATAATTTTAATTTTGAGTTAAATATAAAAAGACTTAATTAGAATATTCTATTCGAGTTATAAATTGTCTGTTTTTTTTAAATAAAAAAACACCTATTAAATAAATTTATAATTTGATTTCTTTAAAATTATAAAATCAAATTTTGATAATGACATAAAAAATGAATAACTTGGAACATTAAAATTTCTTCAAAAAAAGATCTTAAAAACCCATGAAAAAATCTTTATATTTATTGTTACTGAACCTTCTTTTACTCTCGTGTCATAGTGATAATAAAAAAGCTACTGCATCAACTAATGAAATCAATAAAACGGAGTTAGACATAAAAAATCTTAACAAAGTAATTGTTTCTGATTTAAATAAAAATAATGAAACAGAAAATTTTTTCGAGTTAATACCTGAAGAAGAAACATCAATTAATTTTATAAACAGAGTAAATGTAGATGAATACAAGAACTTCAAATCTTATCCTCAAATTTATAACGGAGCTGGAGTATCCGTTGGAGATATAAACAATGATGGATTACCAGATATTTATCTAGCTGGAAATTCAGTTAAAGATAGATTATATTTAAATAAGGGAAATTTCAAGTTTAAGGATATTACAGAAGAATCAGGTATTGGCAAAGAAAATTATGGTTGGTCTTTTGGGGTAAATATGATTGATATTAATGCCGATGGTTATCTAGATATTTATGTATGTAAAGCGGGACCCTATAAAGAAGAAAAATACTTGAGAAATAGGTTATTCATAAATAATGGAGATGGCACGTTCAATGAAGAAGCACAAAAATATGGTTTAAACGTTCTTGGTTTTAGTGTTCAGTCTGCTTTTTTTGATTATGACCTAGATGGAGATTTAGATGTTTACATTGCAAACCACCCGCCAACTGAAGCAAAAAAAGGAGGCGCGAAAAATTTAACGAAACTTGTTGACGAGATCAAAAAGGGTATATTAAGAACTGATGAATTTTACGAAAATGTAAATGGGAAATTTGTAAATAAAACAAAAGAAGCAAATTTATTAAACTATGGTTACAAGAATAGTTTAATCGTAAGTGACATTAATAAGGATGGATTTCCTGATTTATATGTTTGTTCTGATTACAGCCAACCAGATTTATATTATTTAAATAATGGAAATAAAACATTTACCAATATTATAAATGAAAATTTAGAACATATCACATACAACAGCATGGGTAGTGAATTATCTGACATAAATAATGACGGATATCTTGATATTTATGTAACAGACATGGCACCATCAGACCATATAAAATCAAAAGTATTTATGGCTTCAATGGATACTAAGAAGTTTCATTCTTTTGTTGATCATGGAATGCATTATCAATACATGTTAAATACACTTCAACTAAATAATGGAGATAATACCTTTCGTGAAATAGGTCAACTAGCTGGAATTGACAAAACTGAATGGACATGGGCATCATTATTTTTAGATATTGACTTTGATGGAAATAAAGATCTTTTTATCACTAATGGAATAAAAGAAAATACCAACGATAACGATTTAAACGAAAAGCTAAAAAGTAGACAAAAAGAATTAAAAAAACCTACTCTTTCTTTTGAGGAATTTATGGAGGTAGTTCCAAAGATGATTACACCTAATCAAGTTTATAAAAATAACGGAGATTTAACTTTTACTAACACATCTTCAAATTGGATTGACAATAATAATTTTAATTCTAACGGAGCAGCCTACGCTGATTTGGATAATGACGGTGATTTAGATTTAGTCCTAAATAATATGGATGCTGTTGCTAGTGTATATAAAAACAAATCTGAAGAGAGATCTTCAGGAAATTTGATAGCTATTAATTTAAAAGGGCCTAAAAGTAATCCTTTTGCCTTGGGTGCAAAAATAAGTATACCTTTTGAAAATAAAACTATTTACCATGAGCATTATACCTCAAGAGGTTATCTTTCATCTACGGGATATAAAATTATCATAGGTCTAGGCTCAGAAAAAATAATTCCAGAATTAATTATTGAGTGGAATGACGGAACTACCTCTATAATCAACGATTTAGAGGTTAACAAAGAATATGGGATTTCATATGACAAAACTACAAAAACTGCTATTGAATCCAGTGTAGTGAAAAATAAAATGATTGAAGAAATTCAACCAGGAAATTTAAATATTGGTTTTTCTCACAAAGAAGATAAAATCAATGACTTTAAAAAACAAGTGCTTCTTCCCTACTCACAATCACAAAACGGCCCTTTTCTCGCTAAAGCTGATGTTAATAACGATGGATTAATTGACTTTTATGTAGGAGGTGCAGCAGGACAAGTAGGTGCGCTTTACATTCAAAATAAAGATGGGAAATTCAGTATTAGTAACAAAACACCTTGGGAGTTTGATAAAGCATCTGAAGACTTAGGGGTTTTATTTTTTGATTATGATCAAGATGGAGATAACGATTTGTTTGTTACAAGCGGGAGTGCTTCATTTGACGAAAATGATCCAAAGTATCAAGATAGACTCTATGAAAATGATGGAAATGGAAATTTCACAAAATCTAAAAATATTCCAAAAAACTATACGAGTAATCAAAAAGTAATTGCTAATGATATTGATAACGATGGAGATTTAGATTTATTTATAGGAGGTAGAGTAATACCTGATAAATATCCATATTCACCAAAATCTCAACTCTTAATTAATGAAAATGGTATTTTTAAAAATAAAACAGAAAAATTTGCCCCGGATTTGTTAAAAGCAGGTTTAGTAACAGATGCTGTTTTTTCAGATTATGACATGGATGGTGATGAAGATTTAATAGTAACAGCCGAATGGAGTCCTATTAAAATATATGAAAATGATAATGGATATTTTAATTCTGTTTCACTAACTTCACTTCAAGATACTGAAGGAATATGGTTTAGTGTAGAAGCAGTAGATTTAGATAACGATGGTGATGAAGACTATTTATTAGGTAATTTAGGACTTAATTCTAAATTTAAAGCTAGTACTAAAAAACCGTTTCATGTATTTTGTGATGATTTTGATAATAATGGAACTTATGATGTCGTTTTTTCAAAAAAATATCAAGGTGAATTAGTCCCAATGCGAGGTCGACAGTGTTCATCGGAACAAATGCCTTTTATCTCAGAAAAATTTGAGAACTATTTGTCCTTTGCAGAGGCTAGTATCGGGGATATTCTTGGAGAAGATAAACTAACAAATGCCTTACACTATCAAATTAAAAATTTAAGTAGTATTTGCTTAATCAATAATGGAGACAAAACATTTCAAAAAATACAATTACCCCTTGAAGCACAGGTTGCCCCTATTATGAATTTTACAGTAACCGATATTGATGATGATCAGAAACCAGAAGTCATAGTTATAGGCAACTTATATCCAACAGAAGTTGAAACTATCAGATATGACGGATCAATTGGCACGATACTGAAGTTTGACAATAATCAATTTGAGGTGGTCAAAAATTCAGAATCAGGATTAATTATACATGGTGATTCCAAAGACTCGGATATTATTAAAATTAATGACCAAAAAGTACTTTTAGTAACCAACAACGATGCCCCCTTAAGTATATATAAAATTAATTGATTGCCAGTAAAAAATAACTAATTCTTTAATCTTATAATTTTTATTTGACTAATCACTATAAGATCTTCTTACTAAATCAATAATGTAAAAAAATATAACCAACAAAATTAAATTTTTATGAAACAAACAAAATCCTATCAATCCTCATTTATATCAGTTACTATTCTATTTTTTTTATGGGGATTTATTACAGTTCTAGTAGATAGTTTGGTCCCACGATTAAAGGATGTTTTTGAAATGTCATATGCAAAAACGGTATTAGTTCAATTCGCTTTTTTTACTGCATTTTTTGTTGTTTCCTTGCCAGCAGGAGCTATACTTACAAAAATTGGATACAAAAAAGGAATTGTTTTAGGTTTAATAATAATGGCATTAGGATGTCTATTATTCTATCCTGCGGCGGAATATAGAAATTTTAATGTTTTTTTAATTGGTTATTTTACTTTGGCTAGTGGTATTACTGTTCTACAAGTAGCTGCAAATCCTTATGTTGCCTTATTAGGTTCTGAAGAGGGAGCATCGAGTCGTCTGAACCTATCACAAGCATTTAATTCTCTAGGAACGACTATTGCGCCAGTTGTGGGTGCTTTATTTTTATTGAGTGATTCTGTAAAAACATCAGAGGAAATTGATCTTCTTAATATAACAGATAAAGCAAATTATTATGCAGCAGAGGCAGCGACAGTCCAAGTACCATTTTTGCTCATCGCTACCTTCATAGGAATATTAGCTCTTATCTTTTCTTTTATAAAGTTACCAAAAGTTATGGAAGATAGTCCTAAAGGAGGTTACTTAGCTTTATTGAAAAATAAATTGATGATGTTGGGGGCGCTTGGAATATTTGTTTACGTTGGGGCGGAAGTCGCTATTGGTAGTTTTTTAGTCAACTACTTTGACGATATGAACTTAGCAGTAATAGTTGCTGAAAATAACACAATGATGAGTATTGCTAATACAATAGCAAGCACTTTCAATAAAACGTTTTCTAATTCTGATCCCAAATCATTATTAGGAATTTTTATAATATTTTATTGGGGAGGTGCAATGATAGGCCGATTTATTGGTGCTTATTTAACAAAGATAATGTCACCTGGTAGAGTACTAAGTATTTTTGCTTCACTTGCTATAATATTGATTATAATATCAATTAATACTATTGGTTTATTGTCAATGTGGTCTATTCTGGCGGTTGGCTTATTCAACTCAATCATGTTTCCAACAATTTTCACTCTAACACTAAGAGGTTTAGGCGATTTAAAGGCACAAGCTTCTGGTTTACTATGTATGGCAATTGTAGGTGGAGCAATTATTCCTTTCGCTTTTGGAAGTTTAATCGATGGATTTGGATTTAAGACAGCATTTATACTTACAATAGTTTGTTATGGATACATATTATATTACGGAATGATTAAATCAGCAACAAAATAGTTGGAAATTGAAAATATTAATAGTTGGAGGGACTGGTCTAATAGGTTCCCATTTAAAAAATCAATTAATTAGAAAAGGATTTTCGATTAATATCCTAAGTAGAATAAAAAGTAAAGATTCAAATACTTTTTTATGGGATATTAATGGTGGCTATATAGATCTTAATGCTTTTAAAGGAGTTTCTGGTGTAATTAACTTAACAGGAGCAAATATTGCGGGAGCCAGGTGGACAGAGAAAAGAAAAAGAACTCTTTATGATAGTCGTATTCTCTCAACTAGATTACTTTTTGAATCCATAAAAAAGAATAATATTTTAATTGATTTTTTTATTAATTCTTCTGCAGTAGGATATTACGGTACAAAAAAATCATCTAAAATTTTCAAAGAGGACAATGTATGTGGGTCTGATTTTCTAGCTAAAATTTGTCTTGATTGGGAAACCGAAGCCTTACGATTTAATGAATTAAACATCCGTACCATTATTATTAGAACTGGAATTGTATTAACTAAACATAAAGGTGCTTTTGAAAAAATTAAACTTCCTATAAAATTTGGAATATTACCAATATTTGGTGATGGTAAACAACCGTTTGCTTGGATTCATATAGATGATCTAATAGGTATCTTTATGTGTTCAATCACTAATAAAAACTATAATGGTCCCTATAATGCAGTTGCTCCAATTAATAATAACTATTTAGAATTGAATACAAAAATTGCAGAACTTTTAGGCAGAAAGGTGATACAGATTAAAATTCCTAATTTTCTTTTAAAACTTATTTTTGGAGAATTAAGTAAAACCTTGACTAGTGGCAAACAAATAGCTGTAGAAAAGTTAATCAATAGCGGATTTAATTTTAAATTCAAAAATTTAAATACTGCATTATCCAATCTTTTGATTGAAAATAAATAAAGAATTACTTTACTCTTTTGTATTTAAATAAATTTAATATCCATCTGGGTAATGGGTGATTTCCTCGTTTTCTAAAATCTATATTCCAACCTATTTTTTTGATAAGTGGGATTTTATGAGTTTCCACAAATTCTATTAATGTCCCCTCTGGTGCCTGAATATAGGCAAAATTACCTCCTGCATCACCCATATCAAAGGTATCCATAGCTTTTGCACTATCAACAGTAAAAGGAAATCCTAATCGTTTAGCTTTATCTCTTAAAGCATTCATATCATTAATATCAAAGCATAAATGTATAAATCCTGGATCTCCCCATATGCGACCTTCATAAATCGCTTTTTGTTCTCTATTTAAAACCTGTACCAATTCAATTTCAGATTTACCAAAAAGACTACTAAACGCACCATTTTTAACATCGGAATGTCTTAATAAAACTCTCCGAAACTCTTTATCGCCTCCAGCAATGAATTCATAATCATTAAATACTCCTGTTTGATCATAAATAACTTCGTCATATCCTAAAATATCCTTATAAACTGTAAGGCTTTCGTCAATGCTTTTAACTCCAATTATAGTACCAAAAACACCTCCATTAACTGCTTTTTCTTTTTTAAAGACTTCGGGGTGTTCTTTAATTTCCCAAATATTACTATAAAGATCTTTTAAGAAAAAATGTTTCTTTCCATTGGGGTCAATTGAGATTTCACCTAATAAATTTAAACCAGCACTGGCATATTTTTGATACGCAATTTCTGCATCCTGGCATTTTAAAACTCCAATATTTATTCCTAAATCACCTAATTGAATTTCAAAATCAATTGGAGTTGGGCTTTTACCAGTATGTTTCCATATTTCAAAGCCACCACCACCCTCAAGGTTTAAAGCTAAAATAGCGTGTCTTTTTCTTGGTTGCCCATCAGTATGAGCTAACATAAGCTCTGCAACAGCTTCTTCATCAAACATAAGAATATCCATCGAGAAAAATCTACGATACCAGTTCCAAGCTTCTTCAATATCTGTAACTCCTACTCCAAGTTGTTGAATTCCGTTAATTTTCATAGTTTCTTTTTAAAAAGGCTTTATTTTTTTTGATAGATAATAATAAAGACTAGGAAAAAATCTACGAACATAAACCATTATTATTTCCTTGCCTCCTACTAAAATTTCTTTTTTATCGTTTTCTAATTTATTAACTATTATTTTTACGGTGCTTTCAGCCGTTTTACCTTTATCTTGACCTGGATCCATTTTATTATAGGAATTTCCTTCTTTATCGATGGCATTTTTTGAAATACTAGTTTTGATTCTTCCAGGTACAATCATTGATATGATCAAACCATTTCCTTTATTTTCAATCCTTAAACTTTCAAAAAAACCGTGTAATGCGTGTTTAGTAGCTGAATAGGAGGATCGGTATGGAAATCCAAATTTACCAACTATACTAGTTGTTACTCCTATTTGTGCCTTTTTATTTTTTAATAAAATTGGTAATATTTTTTTAGTTAGAGCAATAGTCCCAAAAAAATTAACTTCAAATATCTTACGATCTATACTTAATTTGGTTTCACTTGCAAGAGAACGTTGACTAATACCCCCAAAATGATACAATCCATGTATATTTAAATTTTTGTCGATTACTGTATGTGCTGCATGATTAACGCTATTCTCATCGCCAAGATCAAAAGGAATTACGAGGGTTGAACTACCATTTACTTTACATATTTTTGACACTTGATCTAAGGAACCTTTATTTCTGCCAGAAAGAATTAATTGACATTTTTTTTTTGATAATTCAATAGCAAAAGCTCTTCCTATTCCCGAGGAAGCACCAGTTATCCATAATGTTTTATTTTTAAAATTCACCTGGTATACGCATTGATATATTTACGAAGATAGAGTTATGAGTTATATAATACCAAAAAAAATATGACTTAAAGTTATTTAGACGATAAAATTAAACTAATTCTATCCCGTCGTCTTTTAAAAGGATTAAACGATCTTTATAAAGACTACCTATTGCCTTCTTAAAGCTTTTTTTACTTAAGCCAAGTAATTCTTTTATTGTTTCTGGCGAAGATTTGTCATTTATGGATAAAAACCCTCCAGCAGTTTTGAGTTCGTCCAAAATATATTGAGCGTTGGGCTCTATGCTTCGATAGCCTTGTTTTTGAAGAACGACATCTATTTTATGATCATCTCTTATTTTTTTTATATATGCTTTTAAGCGATCACCTGTTCTTAAATCTTCAAAAATATCTTCTAGATAAATGAGCCCTTTGTGTTGGCCATTTATTATTACATTAGCACCTTTGTCAGTTAAATGAGTTACTAAAATTTCGACTTCGTCATAGGTTTCTACCGTAATACGGTCGTTTTGTAAAAACTGATTGGTTTTACTAGATCCAGCAAGTCGGTTTGTTTGTTCATCCAAATATAAATAAACAATGTACCAATTGTTTACTTTCATTGGTCTAGCTTGCTCTTTAAATGAAACAAATAGATGCTTTTCGAGACCCCAGTCCATAAATGCACCGTGTTTAGTTACATCCGCACATCTTAAAAAACCAAAACTTTGGAGCTGAACGAAAGGTTCAAGTGTTGTTGCTATAGGGCGCTCTTCATAGTCAAGGTATATGAAAACTTTCAATTCATCTCCTATTTCAAAAGATTCTGGTTTATATTTATGAGGGAGTAAAATAACTTCTTCGGCTTCACTATCATTTCCAAGATAAAGGCCAGGTTCTGTTTCTCTTAAAATTTTTAAAGTTGTATATTTTCCTATTTCAAACATCTAACAAATATAAACGCTATTACCAATATAAATTTAAACCGACGATGAAATTATTTTAAATATTCAAAATAATCCAAAAGTACTTGATCATTTAGAGAACTAGGAGTGAAAACTTCTAATAAATGGGGCTTATTTTGTGTAGCATAGAAAAGTGGTAACGAATCCTCTAATTCACTTTTAGTAGTTGCAACAAAATACTTAATATCAAACATTTTACATAAATATTCAGCTGAAAGGTCGTGCTTAGTTTCAATAAATCTATCAAAGTTTGGAGTGTTTTTTTCTCCAGGTAGTATTCGGAAAATTCCACCACCACCATTATTTATGATAATAATTTTAAAATTAAAAGGAATATAATTATTCCAAAGCGCATTACTGTCGTAGAGAAAACTTAAATCACCTGTAATAAATACTGTTTCTTTTTCACTTGCAACAGCAGCACCAATTGCAGTTGAAGTGCTACCATCGATTCCGCTGGTGCCCCTATTACAAAAAACAGCTATATCTTCTTTAAAATTAAAAAGCTGCGCATATCTAATGGTGGAACTATTGCTTAACTGTAAATTAACGTTAGCGGGTAGTGAGTTAATCAATTTTGAAAAAACATATAAATCTGAAAAAACAATTTGATCGACATAAGCCGAATGTTTTCTTCTTCTATCGTTCCTTTTATCAATAAAAAAAGATTGATAGTTACTAGTTAAATTAACGGTTAAAGGTAAAAATTGTTTAAAAAAAACAGTAGGATTAGTTTTAAAATGATGTGATAAACAAAAATAAGTATCTAACGCTTTTTTACTATCTATATGCCAGTGTTCTTGTGGTTTGTTTTTTCTTAATAAAGCTTTTATTTTTTTTGAAATCACCATTCCACCAAATGTTAGAAGAATTTCTGGTTGAAACTTTTCAATATCAAAATTATCAAAAGGAGTAATTAGTTGGTCTATAGAATTAATAATATTTTTATGATGGAGATTGGAAGTAGTTTCAGTTAAAATTAGCACACTCTCGTCTTTTGCTAAAAAATCTAACAATGGCTCTTCCAATCTTTCGGAATAATGAACACCAATCAATATTAATTTTTTCTTTGAGTTATTCCATTTTTTTGAAAAAGAGCTCAAATCCTCTGTAAAAGTATGATTTCGATTTACTTTAACGTCACTTTGTAACTTAATAGATAACGAATCACTGGTGTCATATAACGGCTCTGTAAATGGGACATTTATGTGAACTGGACCGCTCCTTGTAATTGCACTATTTAAAGCTGAAGAAATTATTATTTGGTTAAAATTAATATAATCATCTCCCTCAATACAATTACAACTCTCTAAAATATGGTTTTCAAAAACATTCTCTTGTTTTATTGTCTGCCCATCACCGATATCAATTAAACTTGGAGGTCTATCAGCAGATATTACAACTAGAGGAATGTCACTATAAAATGCTTCCGAAATAGCTGGATAGTAATTTAACAAAGCAGATCCTGAAGAACAAACTAAAACAGTTGGTTTATTGTGCTGTTGAGCCATCCCTAAGGCAAAAAAAGCAGCGCATCGTTCGTCTACGATACTAAAACAAGTAAAATTTTTATTTTCTGAAAAACCAATAGTTAACGGAGCGTTTCTAGATCCAGGTGAGATAACAATATTATCAATACCCCTATATATACATAATTGAGTAATTAATTGTGATAATTTTTTTGACGAATGCTTCATTGGCGTAAAAATACGAATAGTAAAAGAATAAAACTTTATAACATCGATGAGATTACTTGAAGCATTGTTTGTGATTTATGGGACGTTTCTTCCCATTCTTTCAATGGATCGGAATCCTCAGTAATTCCACATCCAACAAAGAGATTAGCCATATCATTCTCAATCTTCATACACCGTAAATTGACAAATAATCTTGATTTGTTTGTAGACTCATTAACTGGTCCTAAAAATCCAGTATAAAATTCACGTTCATAGTTCTCATTTTCTAAAATATAAGTTTTCGCGTAATTTTTTGGTGATCCGCAAACTGCTGGTGTTGGGTGTAATAAAGACATTAAGGTTTTTAACCCAATATTTCCTTTTTTGATTGTTCCAGAGATGTCTGTTCTCAAATGAATAAGTGAACCGGCTTTGTGGTTGTAAGTATCTGAAATGTTAATAATGGAGGTGATTTTTTTTAAACTTTGATGAATGGAGTCTACAACAACTTGTTGTTCTTTTTTTTCTTTTAAATTCCATTTAATAATTTTGTTATCAATATGTTTTTGAGTTCCTGCAAGGGCCATTGTTTTAAAAAAATCTCCGTCTGTTTTTAATAGTACCTCTGGAGAGGCACCGCACCATAATCCTGTAATTGGATGATACCATACATATCGAAAAGCTTTTGGATATAAATTTAATACTCTTTCTATCAATTTAAGTAGATCAATTTTTTCTAATTTAACTATCTTTTTTCTTGAAACTACAATTTTTGTGGCTTTGTTAGATTTTATTTTCCGGACAGTATCATCAACTAATTTCAAATAACTATTCTTATCATTGGCGTGCTCTGAAGCCTCAATTTCATTTACTTCAAAATTATTTTTTTTATATATAGTTTCAAATTGACAACTTTTTTCTAAAGGAATACAAATATTTTTATTTTTACTATCGAAAGGTGAAAAAATAAAATATTCTTTAAAAGAAGACTCGGTATCATATACTAAATTATCTTTTTGTAAAATATAATTTACACTTTCCTTTTTAGGGTATGAATAGAGAACAAAAGGTAAATTATTTTCATATTGTTGCTTAATTTTTTTTAGTACGCTTAAATTATCCAATTAACAATTATTTGTGTAGTGTGATAGTGGTTAATTTAACCAATGAAATTAGGTCTCCGTTTTCATTTTCAATTCTAATTTGCCAAAGTTGAGTCGTTCTTCCCTTATGTAAAGCGATAGCTTTAGCAAAAACATAACCTTCTTTTATACTCTTAACATGATTTGCAGCTATTTCTAAACCTCTGACCGTAACCTTATTATTTCCAAGAAAAACAAAAGCAGCTGCACTTCCAATGCTCTCTGCCAATGCAACTGAAGCACCTCCATGTAATACTCCATCGGGTTGATGAACTCTCTTGTTTACAGGCATTTTTGCAGTTAAAACCTCATCCGTTAGGTCAATAAACTCAATTTCTAGAGTTTCCATTAATGTATCTTTACAGATAGCATTGCAGGCTGCTAAGATCTGTTTTTTATTATCTTCCATAGAATTCAATTACTTTTGTAAAAATACAAAACGTATTATTAATGACCTCCGAAAAAAAAGTAATCTATTCATCTTCAAATACCTATTCAGTTTTAAATAACTATACAAAGAAAACAAAAAATATTTGGATTGTTTTTCACGGCTTAGGATATTTAAGCAAATATTTTATTAACTATTTTTCAAAAGTAAATAACGAAGAAAATTATATTATTGCTCCCCAAGCTCCTTCTAAATACTATCAGGGAAAAGATTTTAAACATGTTGGGGCCTCTTGGTTAACAAAAGTAAATACTCTTGAAGAAACTAAAAACATAATGAAATATGTTGATGAAGTTTATAAATCAGAGATTAATTCAACACCTCAAAATTTAATTGTTTTAGGATATTCACAAGGAGTTTCAATAGCAACAAGATGGGTTGCATCTCGGAAAATTAATTGCAATCATTTAATATTACATTCAGGTGGTATACCAGTAGAATTGAACCCTGAAGATTTTTCACATTTAAAAAAAACTACTAAAGTTTGGTATACCTACGGAAATAGAGATCCATATATAAATGATGCCAGAAAGGCTGAAGAAACTTTAAAAGGGAATCATTTATTCGGAAGTCATTTAAAAATTGAAGTTTTCGACGGAATTCACGAAATAAACACCAATTTCATTATGAAAATTTCTAAAGAGAACTCTTAATAACAAAAAAAAGCGACTGAAAAGTCGCTTTTTATTGTTAAAAATGATTTCTTTTTATTTGACTTCTTCGAAATCTACATCTTCAACATCACTATTTTCCTCTGCCGCTCCATCTTGGGCTCCAGCGTCTCCAGCAGGAGCACCAGCTTGTTGCGCTTCAGCTTGTGCTTTATACATCTCTTCAGATGCAGCTTTCCAAGCCTCGTTGATCTTATCTAGTGCAGGTTGAATAGTTTCAACTTCTTTAGTTTCGTAAGCTTTTTTCAATTCTTCTAATGCTTCCTCTACTGGTTTCTTGTTGTTTTCGGATATTTTATCCCCAAATTCATTCAACTGCTTTTCAGTTTGAAAAATCATAGCATCTGCTTCGTTGAGCTTGTCTGCTTTTTCCTTAACTAACTTATCCGCTTCAGCATTTGCTTCTGCATCTTGTTTCATTTTTTGTACTTCCTCATCCGTTAAACCTGAAGATGCTTCGATACGAATATCTTGAGATTTGCCTGTAGCTTTATCCGTAGCACTTACTTTAATGATTCCGTTAGCATCAATATCAAAAGTAACCTCAATTTGTGGTGTTCCTCTTTGTGCTGGTGGAATTCCATCTAAATGGAAACGACCAATCGTTTTATTATCAGCTGCCATCGGACGTTCTCCTTGCATTACGTGAATTTCAACACTTGGTTGATTATCAGCAGCAGTCGAAAATACTTGCGATTTCTTAGTTGGTATGGTTGTGTTAGATTCAATTAAGTGAGTCATAACACCTCCCATAGTTTCAATTCCCAATGAAAGTGGAGTTACATCTAATAACAAGACATCTTTTACATCTCCTGTTAACACACCACCTTGAATAGCAGCTCCTAAAGCAACTACCTCATCTGGGTTTACTCCTTTATTTGGTTTTTTACCAAAGAATTTTTCTACTGCTTCTTGCACTGCAGGAATACGAGTAGAT
>JAAEPP010000432.1 GCA_024232495.1 Flavobacteriaceae bacterium | reverse complement strand
CATATAACGCCTCATTAAGAGGCAAAAAATAGTTGGTTAAAATAAGCGACGAAGGAGCAAAAACCAACTGTTTTTTGTCCTTTTGAATGACTTGTTAGCACTACTTTTTACCGCTATAAGATTCTAACATTTTGATTACTTCGGCTTTAGAAGGAGCGTTTTTCAAAAGTTCTTCAAGCTTGTAGCCTCTCTTATCAATGAGTAACGAGACAAATAAGTGATATTGAACATACAACCCTGATTCTTCAGTTAACCGCCATTCATTATTTTTAAATTGTTGTAAATTATCTTCGAAGTCGAATGATTCCTTGGCTATATAGTCAGGATAGCCCTCCTGCATCCATTGAGGTAATTCCGTGAAATTTGAAATAATCCCGACTCGGTCAAAGATCATGGCATGTCCAAGCTCATGAGTGATGAAGTAAACTAAATCTCGCTCTTTAGAATCTGCCAGCTCCCCCCAGGGTGGAATTATTCTATTTTCAGCGATCACAGATGGACGAAAAAAAACATTATGGTTATATCCAATACAGAAAGCACCCACATGTTGATACCTAATGGGCATTGAAACAAGTCCCCAACGCCAATAATCGGTTGGGATATAAACATTATACGTTTTATTAGGGCTATATAATTTGGATTTTTTTAAACGTATGAGGACTTCATCAGTAATTGATTTTATATTTTGTGGAAGAACTTCATCACTATGAATAACTAAATTTTTATTAATGTACTTATGAGAATACAAAAAAGATGGAAACTCTAAAATAGACCAATAACCAGAAAAAACTAAAATAAAGAAGCCCGAAATCCATTTCAATTTATTGAGAATCAAACTCTAAACCCCGTAGTAGTGCTAACGCCCAATTAACAGGCAAAAAATTGTTGGCTAAAATAGCGACGAAGGAGCAAAAGCCAACTGTTTTTTGTCCTTGTTTAATTACTTGTTATATTTGAGTTTTTTTAGTAAACACATAGCGTATAAAAAGCTATAAAGTTACTTAGATGGAATGAGTAGAGCTAACAACGAACCACCACTAAGCCACCAACCGCGAACTTTGAGCCGTTAACACTTTTGCTTATTATTTTCACCGTAATATATTAGGCGAAAACTGAGTAACCAAAAAT
>JAAEPP010000431.1 GCA_024232495.1 Flavobacteriaceae bacterium | reverse complement strand
TGTAGAGATGCCTACTAACGGAGTAGACCTTTGTATTGAATGCTAGATAAAGAGGTAAATAAAGTACTAGATAACTTTGGTAAAGGAGTTGTAGGACGTTCTAAGAGTAACCTATCTAAGAAAGGTAAGGATAAAGGAGAGCTATACAAAAAGATTAGACACGAAGTTAATAAGAAAGGTGAGTTAACATTCACTATGCCTGAGTACGGATTGTTTGTTGATGCAGGTGTTAAAGGTAAGGGTGGAACTAGAAAGTATGAAGACGGAAAGAAGCTTAAGAGTCCTAAGAAATGGAAGACTAAGAAAGTAACTAATAATAAATATAAGTACAGAGATAAGTTGCCACCTGTAGATGTATTTGAAACGTGGATACTAAGAAATAAGATAGCACCTAGAAACAAGAAAGGCCAATTTGTTAGTAGAAAGTCTATGAAGTTTGCAATAGCTAAAGTAGTATATCATACTGGTATAGAGACTACTGACTTCTTTCAGAATGCTTTTTATGATCAGATAGATACGTTAATAGATAATTTAGAATCAGGAATAGAAGACACTATATTAGAATCAATAAACATTAAAATATAAATTAAAATGATAAGAGCACTAAGTCCATATTATATAACAGTACCTTTACAGTACGTGACATCATCTCTTCAGACATCAGAGTATTTTAAGCTTCATATAAAAGTATGGAGTGGTAATGAATTAAGTGTACCTGCTGATGTAAGCTATACTATTGTATATGATAATACTAACTCAGAGACAGGAGACCATGTTATAAATATAGCTCCTTTACTTAGAGACTTTATAGAGTTTACTCCTCAAGACAACGGTCAGAACTTTGGAATATTAAATGCTGATGGTAATCAAAAGTGGGTGAAGACTTATGTAGAGTATGACGGAGGAACTACTGACTATCAGCCTGTTACGGAGTTATTTACTTCAGGTTATTCTTATGGTACTGATGGAGTTAATGCAGAGACTAGAGGGCCTGACACAGCGAATAAACCTCAGATACTTTTAGAGGATAATGATTATACTATGTGGAGGGGTGGAGTATTTAATGTACCTATATCTTTAGAGGATTTAACAGGTAGTACTACAGTGGTAGCAAGGAGTTATCCTAGTTTTCAAGTAAGTGAGAGTAATTTAGTGTCTACTACATCTAACTCTGATAGTCTTATTAAAAATATATGGGTGGATACCTCAGCAGCAACTACAGACGAATATCTAAGAGTTACATTTAACGGAGATGTAATAGACTTTGTTCTTAAGGATGAGTTTAGATTTGATCCTATGTCAGTACACTTTATTAATAAGTATGGTGCTCAACAAACATTTGTATTCTTTAAAGAGAAGAGAGAAAGTATAGAGGTAACTGATAACGTGTTTGAATCTAATATAGGGCAACCGTCTACAGGTAGTCATCAGTTCTTAAGATATAATGTACAATCTAGAACTACAATAAAAGCATCTAGTGGATTTATTACTGAGGATGAGAATGAAGCTGTTAAGCAGATGATGTTATCAGAGAGAGTATGGATGTATGATGTAACAGATGGATTTGTTCCTCTTAATATAAAGACTACTAGCACATCTTTTAAAAGTAGACAGAAAGAACGTCTTATTAATTATGATATAGAGTTCTTAAAAGGATATAACGATATAAACAATATATAAGATATGGTTAATATATATGTAGAAGGTCAGCTTATTGATCAGTTTAATGATGAGAATGTAGAGATAGTATCTAGAGTATTAGATGTAAGTGATATTACGAAGACACAGGGGGACTATTCTAAGACTTTTACAGTTCCTGCTAGTAAAACTAATAATAAAATATTTAAACATTGGTATAACGCCTCTATTGATTCAGGCTTTGATGCTAGAGTAAAGGTGGATGGTAGAATTGATATAGATGGAATACCCTTTAAAGTTGGTAAGTTTTTATTAAGGAGTGCTCAGATAGATGATGGAATTATAACTTCATACACTATAAACTTCTTTGGTAATGTCACTAGTCTTAAAGATACAATAGGAGAGGATGAATTAACAGATTTAGATTTTAGTTCTTATGACCATGACTATACTGATGATGATGTTATTGATATGTTAAAGGTTGATTTTAGTGATACATTCCCTGAGGTAATTTATACTCCTACAGCAAAAAGAAGGTACGTATACAATAGTCGTTCTCTTGCTGGTATGGGAGAATATGCTGATGAGGTTATAGCTCAAGAGGAGTCTAACATACATAACATAGCCTTTCCTGATTTAGGTATAATTAATGAGGATGGATATGACCAACCTGAGAATAATGCTATAGGTATTCAATGGAATGACCTACATCCTTCTTTGAGATGTGATACAATCATAGATGCTATAGAAGCAAAGTATACTAAAGCTAATGGTTATGTTAGTGATATTAAGTTCAGTAGAGACTTCTTTGATACTACAGAATTCAATAGATTGTATATGTTATTGTCATCTAAAAATGATAGACCTAAATTAAAGCCAAATGATACTCCTCAAGATATATTAACTAGTCTTAACTATAATGGAGCTGGAACTGTGTCCACTGAAACTATAGCTTATACAGGAGGACCTGTTGTTGTTCAAGTTCTAGGTGATGAATACTTATTTAACTTAGCTGACGGATATGGTTTTCATACTGAGATGTGGTGTAATAGACAGAGTATAGTTGGTACTAGTAATGTCACAGTAAGATATGAAATGAATATAGATGGTAATGGATGGGAGACTGTTCAAGAGTCATCAGGAACTACATTTAAAGGGGGTGCAGGAGTTCAGAGTACTACTTTTAAAAGTGATTGGCATAAGTATATTAATAATTCAGGATCTAATCAAGTAATTAGAGCTAGATATTATGTTGATGTAGAGGGATCAGCAACTATTCATTGTAGACAACGATATAAAATGGGATATCCTTTTGGGTTTACTAGTGAGAAATATGTTTATTCTACAGCTACAACAGGTGATGAATTAGAGATTAATAGTAATCTACCTAAGATAAAGGTTATTGATTTCTTAAAAGGTATCTTTCAAATGTTTAAGCTTGTTATAGTTCCTTTAGAAGATGGTACTTTATATGTTAATACTCTTAATAGTTTTTACTCTCAAGGTAAGGAATACGAAGTGTCTAGATATGTAGATAGAGGTTCTTTAAAAGTTAGTAGAGGTGATATCATTTCTTCTTTAGATTTAAAGTTTAAGAAGAGTGACACTGTATTAGCTGATGAGTTTTTTAATAGAAATAAAAGAGGTTATGGAGACGCTAAAGTTAGACTTGAGAATGAGTTCGGAGAGTTGTTAGAGGGAGAGGATTTAATTATAGATTTACCTTTTGAACAATTATTATATGAGAGACCTAGAGATTCTTATGATGGAGGACCTCTTAGATTACAATTACCTCATCTTATAGATAGAGAGAATAACCCTGTTAATCCTAATACTGTATTACATTATGTTAATGGTTTAAGTCAAGCTTTAAAGCCTATAATGATTCTTAGAGATACTTCAGGTGTAGCTAGATATCATGAAGTTGATGATGTTATATATGTACCTAGTCATCATCCTGAGTCTACAGATCCTTTTACATCTTTATTATTCGATAGTGAGTATAGTACATGGGATTCTGCTCTACTAACAAAAACTTTATATAGTAATCATTATGATAATTATGTAAGCTCTGTATTTGATATAGGTCGACGTACATATAATTACACTGCTAAACTACCTACTATAGTTAGTGCTAACTTAAAACTTAATGATGTTATAATAATAGATGGATATAGGTATAGGATAAATACTTATAAATATAATATGCTTACAGGTTTATCAGAGTTAGAGCTTGTAAATAAAATAGATACTAGTCTAGCTCCTTTTAATGGTGCTCCACCTATATTGAGAGTAGGGTATGAGGGTGATACTTTTTCTTTTAACCTACCTAATGCTGATGATTATACTATAACTGAAGTTAATTTAGGAGATGGTACTAATTGGACTAGTATATCTACTTCGTTTGATACTGATGGTAGAGGTGCTGATTTACCTGCCAATAGAGTTGATATAACTGTATCACAGAATACTGTTAAAAATGGATATCACAGAAGAGTTAAAATAGAATTTGAACTTAATGGAGTTACTACTTCAATGATAATCATACAAGATGAAGAAGAGTAGAGATTTAAAATTAATAATTGATACATTACTATCAGATAACTATTATAATGTAGGAGAGTATATTGAAATAGCTAAAGGTAAGAATGAATACAGTACTAGTATTAAAACTAATTATAATAAAATAAAAAGAATATTAAAATGAAAGAAGTTAAGATTAAAGTAGTAGCAGATACTAAAGACGCTAATAAGAATATAAAAGATGTTGATAGTAGCATTAAGGATACCTCAGCATCTACTAATCAATTAACAGGTACACTAGATAAGATGTCAGGTGGAGCTGTGTCAGGGTTTAAAGCTTTTGCAGGTGGATTAAAGACTGTAGCTTTAGGATTTCGTACAGTAGGAGGAGCTATTGCAGCCAGTGGATTAGGTCTTTTAGTTATAACTATCTCAGCCTTAACTGCTGCCTTTAGAGGTTCAGAAGAAGGACAAAATAAATTCTCTAAGATAATGGGGGTTATAGGTGCTGTAACAGGAAACCTAATTGACTTACTTGCTGATCTAGGAGAGAAAATAATATCTGTATTTGAGAATCCTAAACAATCTGTTATTGATTTCGCTAATCTTATTAAGGAGAATATAGTTAATAGGTTTGAGGGGTTAATGGAACTTATACCTGCTTTAGGTACAGCTATAGGTCAGTTATTTGATGGAGAGTTTGCTGCTGCTGCTGAGACTGCAGGGAATGCTTTTGGTAAAGTTGCTTTAGGAGTTGAGGATATTACAGGTAAGATAGGAGGAGCTATAGACGCATCCAAAGACTTTGTTAAACAGAATCTAGAAGAGGGTAATGCTGCTGCTAAAGTAGCTGATATGAGAGCTAAGGCTGATAAGATAGAAAGAAAGTTAATTACTGATAGAGCTGAAGCTGAAAGGAAGATATCTGAACTTAGAGTTAAAGCTAAGGACCTCAACAATACTACAGCTGCTGAAAGGAAAGAGGCTTTAGAAGAGGCTATGAAATTAACTGATTCACTTGTAGAACAGGAGCAAGATGTAGCTGTATTAAGAAGGGATGCTCAGTTAATGGAGAATAGCTTTGCACGTTCTACTAAAGAAAATCTAGATGAGGCTGCTAGACTAACAGCTAATGTAACTAACATAGAGACTAGACGTAACAATAATAAGAGGAGGTTACAGTCTGAGCTTAGTGCTGCTGAGAAACAAGAACAAGCTGAGAAAGATGCTAGAGCTAAAGAAGCTCAAGATAAAAAAGATAAAGAAGCTGAGGATGATAAGACTAGACTTAAATCTATATCTGATTTTAAGGATGCTCTTGTTAAGAAGGATGAGGATAATGATGCTAAGACTGAGGAGGCTAAGTTAGAATTAGAGAGGACTAGAGCAGAAGAGGCATTAGAAAGATTAGTAGGTACTGAAGAGGAGAAGAGAGAAGCATTATTGGCTTTGAATGAATACTATGATCAGAAAGAGGATGAGTTAGAAGAGAAAAGGAGAGAAGAAAAGAAAGCTAAAGATGAGCAAGATGTAAAAGAAGAGATAGCAAGGAAAGAGAAAGTGTATAATACTATAGCTCAAGGTATAAAGAGAACTGGTGACCTTAGTAATGCAGGATTTAAATTGGCAGATGCTTTAGGAAAGCAGGATGAAAAGAGTAAAGAGAAGAGAGCTAAGGCTGCGTTTAATG
>JAAEPP010000430.1 GCA_024232495.1 Flavobacteriaceae bacterium | reverse complement strand
ATCAGCTCTGTGAAGTCGATCGAATAGATTCAGGTTTTGAACAATTCCCATTATGGAAAATCAAAAATCACAATTAGGGAAATAAAGAAATTCCTAATATCGACGTGATTAACAATTACAATCCCTTTTTCGGTCCAAATCCCAGTCTAAAGAAGTTCAATCCCCGTTTCCCAGTTAACAAAAAGCAACTCCGTGACCCCAATTCACCCTTTCCTGACCTTCTTCTGAGCTTGATATATTAGGAGCTGGCTATGTTATGGATAGTAGAAGCATCCAGCTTAGACTAGAGAGAAAACGTCTTAAGAACCAAAGTAAATGCGAGGGGCATATCACTCGAAAAAATCTCGTACACTTTTTGAAAAAATCACAAAAAAATCACACAAAAATCACAAAAATCACAGAAAAATCACAAAAAATCACAAAAATCACAAGAAAAATCACAAAAAATCACAAAAATCACAAGAAAAATCACAAAAATCACAAGATAAATCACAAAAATCATAAGTAAAATTACAGAAATCAGAGGGGAAAAATGAATTTTTGGAAAGCTGTAGCTACGCAGTCAATTTCCCTGTAACTTCTGTCACTGACGCTCATTTCCATCGCGTGTTAGATGTCAACTATCTTGCTACCTCGAACTAGCTCACAAATGTCAATTTCTCTGTATTAGTTTAGTTTACAGATCCTTTTCTTGATAGTTAAAGTACACAACGGAAATACAGCAACGCATTTTTGCGTACGGAGAAAGAGCTATGGTCTTTATCATCTTTATTTCCAAAGTCAAAGTTAGAACGCAAATGATAAAATTAGGGTCATATTTTCTACATATGAACAAATTCAAGAAAGTCGATGCAGTTTAAGTCTCTATGTGACGTAAATAAACCCTTTATCGCTGACATTATTATTGACACTATTCAAACTTGTTCTGTTGAGAGACATTTGATCGACACTTAGGAGAGAAATTTAAAATAATTCCTCTCAACTCCAGGGGGGCCTTGGCAATCTAAGGTAACGCACCCTTTCGAAAGCTGAAGTCCCCATTTTAGCAATTTACTTTGAAGACTCTTAAGAAGAAACAAATGTCTTTTTTGGGCATTAATACTACCACTTAGGGAAAGTTGTTTTGATTGCTTAAAAAGTTTTTAGAGAGGTCTTTGAAGTCACTAAGTAGCCAATGCTCCTGCATCCTGCTGAAGGCTCCTCGTTTTAGCGTTCGTTTAGTTTGTTTCAGAAGTCGTTTAAAGAGTTGAATTGATTCGTTTCAGGACGCAACGCTCGGACATAGGATTTAGTTTAGAGCACAGATCAGGCATGAATTCATTTTAGGCCCCCCTCATTTTTGATACAAACAAGCGCCCTTTACATGGTAGCTTATTCGCAAAAATTCACAAGACCATTACTGAGTTGAAACATGTGATAACAGCATTAAGCCCTATGCAGAGTTTTGGAGTAATTCTAAGAGCAACTTTTTTGTTTATAGATGCTATGCTATGTTGTGTAATTTTTTGTTTAAAATACAGTTCGTTCGATATTTTTTATTGTGTGGTTGATTTCGTAACGAAAGTTACACGTGTCTAACTCGTTTATAAGGAACTAGTGCTAGAAGTCCTCCAAAAAAGCAATAGATTCTAGTTTTCTATTATTTTCCTTTACAATAGTACACATTAAAGAATTTAAGAAACCATTATTACCAGGGCTAGAGCCAAGTGTCTCGGAGGAAAACGTGTATTTCTTATAAGAATTGTTGTGCAAAAATGGAGTAATGGAAAAATTGGTGAAATTAAAAAAAATCCCAGAAAAATCACAAAAAAATCACAAAAAAATCACAGAAATCACAAAAAATCACAAGGAAAATTACAAAAATCACAAAAAATCACAAAAATCACAAAAAAATCACAAAAATCACAAAAATCACAAAAAAATCACAAAAAATCACAAAAATCACAAAAAAATCACAAAAATCACAAAAAAATCACTGTGATTTTTCAAATCACAAAAATCTCGTACACTTTTTTGTGAGTGATATGCCCCTCGGCGATCCTGGTCTTTCCTCTCGATCTGACGACACCTCGTGATTCCTTTTGCCTTT
>JAAEPP010000429.1 GCA_024232495.1 Flavobacteriaceae bacterium | reverse complement strand
TAAATGAAATCTGTAATAAACTAAAAAGACTATTCCACATTTTCTATAACATAAGACATCTCCTCAGCAAAGACAACATCAAAACAATATATTATGCACTAATATACTCCAGAATCAAATATGGAATTTCTGTTTATGGTCAGGCATGCAATACCAAATTAAAAAGAATTCAAAAACTTCAAAACCAACTCCTTAAGGTCCTCTCAGGTAAGATATTCCAATTTCCAACAGATGAACTTCATGATGAATTCGAATTGCTTACTGTAAAAGACATCACTGAACAAGAAATTCTTACATTTGTCCATAACTTCTTTACTAATAACTTACCTCCTGTATTTGATGGATATTTTGAAACTCTTGAAAGCAATCACAACAGAAACACAAGAAATGGTAAAAAATTGTTATTTATTCCTAGACATACAACACATATTACTGAATCTTCCATTAAAATTCTAGGAGCTAAACTATGGAATAAATTAGATAACAACCTTAAAAATATTCCAAAAGTAAAAAAGTTTAAGTATAAATTCAAGTATTCACGCTTTCCATATGTCAAAAGCTCATAAATCCCTCAATATATTAATTGCTCTAAGATAGTTATGTATACATTACTCTGACTCTAGCACCCACTGCTTCTTATTGTTCATCCGTCAGAACCAATTTGTAAATAGCTTTCTGCTATACATTTGAGTCATCTAATGATTTATATAAATAACACTTTGTTTATGTTAAGATTTCTATGTAATAACTATCGTATGT
>JAAEPP010000428.1 GCA_024232495.1 Flavobacteriaceae bacterium | reverse complement strand
GGATTGTATTTGATGAGCACTCTGATCACAGTGCAGACGGGTGGGCAAGGGATGGTGGCCCACCGCAACACAGCGCTCCTCCTGCCTTTAATGCCTGCACAGTCAGCACAGGGCAGGTGTTCATTTGGTCCCCACTAAGATGCTGGCAAAAAAGCGTTATTTTTGCGGAAGGGCCTCTAGCTCCCTACCCTGACATGGTACTGGTTTCGGGTCAGTCTCATATGAACCGTTGTGAAATTTTCTAACTTTTACATCAAAATAATTTTTTTCTAGGACTTATTTTAGACTTTGAAATGTCCCTCCAAAGTTTTTAAAAACACCTTTTGGGCCTAAACTGCTTTCCGAGGGTGTCCGAGGGTGTCCGAGGGTGTTTCATTATCACAGTGTAACCAGATGACACATTTCTTCTTGACTTCACTTTTATGTCAGGTCACTCTGGAAGCCCCCAGCTCATTGAAGAGCCTGTGAAAAATGTCTTTTCCACCCGCCGGCAGCGTCAGACTGGCGGCCGGACAGGGTCTCAGGTGGCCGGTGGGTCCCAGGGGACCGGGAGTACAGTGCAGGCCTGGGAGCGCTGTGATAGCAAGTAAATAAAAATTATTTCAACTCAAAGCTCAAAGCATAGAGATCGAGACTTGAAGCTCAAAGCGCAGAAGCTTATACCCTCAACAGCTAAAAAGCTTAAATAGTCGTAAATCTCGGCGGTTCAGCTCTATATTTATTTTGCTAGTTGAAGTTTAATTAATTTAGTGAACACTGATTAATGTGGATTTAGCTTTGAAATGGTAGTATTAAAAGGTCACCTTGCAGCTGGTGCATGCAGCGCAGGCACATGGTGAGCAGGCGCACTCCTCGGGCTGGGTCCCATCTTCGGCCACCGGGCAGCGGCAGAACCAGTTGTGACACTGTTTGGTCTGGCAGCTGCACAGTAGCCTGAGACAGTTTG
>JAAEPP010000427.1 GCA_024232495.1 Flavobacteriaceae bacterium | reverse complement strand
GGTTTTGATGTATACAATGCTTTAGAAAAATGTTCAGAATATATAGAACAATTTGGTGGCCATAAATATGCTGCCGGATTAACTCTAAAACCAGAAAATTATGATGGTTTTAAAGCCCAGTTTGAAAAGGTAGTTAAAGAAACTATCGACCCAAAAATGCTCATACCTGAAATTAGTATCGATTCACAAATTAGTCTTTCGGATATCACTCCCAAATTTTATAGAATTTTAAGTCAGTTTGCACCTTTTGGCCCTGGTAATATGACACCCGTTTTTATGTCGGAGGATTTACAAGATACTGGATATGGAAAACAAGTAGGAGAAGATAAAACACACTTAAGATTTACTGCAACACAACATGGAAAAGGTAAAATTGTGGGTATTGGTTTTAGATTGGGAGAACATATAGAACTTATTAAAAACAAGAAGCTATTTAAAGCTGCTTATTGTATAGATGAAAATGAATGGAACGGAACTATTAGCTTACAATTGAAGCTAAAAGATATTAAACCGTAAGGATTTCACCATCTACTAGTAATTCTTCATTTCGAAGTCTCAATATAATTTGAGCAACGGCTATAGTGTCCTTTTCACAGTACCTAATAATACGATCAATATCTTGATTTTTATAAAAAACATCCCGCACTTCACTACCATCAATATCATCTTTTGGAGATGGAACACCTAAAATATGAGTCATTAATTTTAAGGAAGTATAGGTTTTATAATCACCAAATTTCCATAACTCAAGGGTGTCTAGATGCGGAACCTCCCAAGGTTTTTTTCCAAATAAATTTAGTTTAAATGGAATATCAATGTGATTGATAATCATTCTTCTTGCTATAAAAGGAAAATCAAATTCCTTTCCATTATGAGCACACAATAAATGATAAGGTTTGCTAAAGTGTGTTTCTAGTAAGTTTTTAAAGTCATTTAGAATATCCTTTTCTTCTCCAAAAAAAGATTTTACTCTAAAATTTCGAATATCTCCTGTAAAAACAAAATGTCCAACTGATATACAGACTATTTTTCCAAATTCTGCCCAAATACCTGCTCTATCATAAAATTCTTCAGGTGTAAATTCGTCTTTTCTTTGATAATTGGTTTTTTGCTCCCATAGTATTTTTTCAGTTTCACCGAGTTTAGAATATTCAGCAAATAAAGGAACTGTTTCAATGTCTAGAAAAAGTATATTTTCTAGTTTAATTTTTTTTAACATAGTTGATTAGTTACAATTGGGGAGGAATTATAAAGATAATAAAAATTAAAAAACAATTTTAATTTATGCTACAATAGTATTTCTTTAAATAAAAAGCCATCTGAGTTTTTATTTGTTAAAAAATTCAGACATTTACAATCGACAAGAATAGCTTATGTTAACAATTGATAATTTTAAATCTCTTGAAAATGGAGATATTACTAAAAAACAATTCTTAAAATTAATAAAGTCTACTAGCTCATCTGCTAAGCTAGAGAAAATTTTATACGATTTAGAATACGAGGATCAACTCTATAAGTTACAATCCGAATTGGTAAATTTTCAAGAATGGGTAACTAAAAATAAAAAAAGAGTTTGTGTCATATTTGAAGGTAGAGATGCAGCAGGAAAAGGAGGTGCTATTAGAAGAATGACCGAACATTTAAACCCTAGGGCAAGGCGAGTTGTCGCTTTAAGCAAACCTACAGAAATAGAACAAGGACAATGGTACTTTAGAAGATATATAAAAGAAATGCCCAATCCCGGTGAGCTTGTTTTTTTTGATAGAAGCTGGTATAATAGAGCCGTAGTTGAGCCGGTCATGGGTTTTTGTGACAAAGCACAGTATAATAAATTTATGATTCAAGTCCCTGAATTTGAACATATGCTTTATGAGGACGGAATTATATTAATTAAATTTTGGTTTTCAGTCACCAAAGACGAGCAGTTAAGAAGATTTGAATCTCGACTTGAAAGTCCGTTAAAAAAGTGGAAGTTCAGTCCAGTTGATGAGGAAGGGCAAAATAAATGGGATGACTACACACATTATAAAGATCAGATGTTTACTCATACGCACACTACTTTTAGTCCTTGGATAATCATTAAAACAAACAACAAAAAAGAAGCTCGATTAGAAAGTTTGAGACATGTGCTTTCAAGATTTGATTATGATGGTAAAGGTAGTTCAGGAGTGACACTCTTGCCTGACCCAAATATTGTGCAACGCTATCATAGGACCTCAAAAAAACGCGATAAAAATGAAGGATAAATTTACAGAGAAAGATATCAAGCTTTTAAATAAAAAAAGGGGCTTAAAGTTGTTGTTATCAAAAGATAAGGTCAATATAACAAGAGCTTTGAAATACATGCGTTATGAAAATAGATTAAAGCAATTGCAAGAAGAATTGATAAAACTTCAAAAATGGGTTAAAAAAAATAATGAAAAAATAGTCTTTGTTTTCGAAGGGAGAGATGCCGCAGGTAAGGGTGGAGCTATTCGAAGAGTCACCGAACATTTAAATCCAAGAGAGTTTAAAGTAGTCGCTTTACCCAAACCAACGGAGGAAGAAAGAGGCCAATGGTATTTTCAGCGCTATATTAACTTATTGCCAAAGGAAGGAACGATGATTTTTTTTGACAGAAGCTGGTATAATAGAGCAATTGTAGAACCTGTAAATGATTTTTGTACTCAAAATGAGTATCAAACATTCATGAATCAAGTGAATGATTTCGAGAGAATGATTACCGAATCAGGTGTTCGTTTAATAAAATTATATTTTTCGATTTCTAAAAATGAACAAGAAAAACGATTTAAAGACATCATCGAAAGTCCAATTAAAAAATGGAAATTTAGTGCCGTCGATCAAAAAGCTTTAGAACTTTGGGATGACTACACAGATTATAAGGACAGTATGTTTGAAAAAACGAATACTTCAATTGCTCCTTGGAAGGTTATTAAGGCTAACAAAAAAACAAAGGCAAGAATCGAAGCTATTGAATATATTTTAGGTAAAACTCCTTATGAAAATAAGGACTTAAACATTATCAAACCCGTTGATTACGACGTTTAGTTTTTAGATAGAAGTGTCAAATTACTTAGAAGATATAAAATTCCATATATTTAATAAATTTATTTGCAGTTATGAGTAGAACATCTTTTAAATTATTTTGGGTATTTATTTTTTTTATATTCGGATTTCAATCTGAAACGATCTTTTCACAATCTAATAACGAAACTTATTTTAGTTCTTTAGAATACCGTCTTTTAGGACCTTTTCGTGGTGGAAGAAGTGCAGCAGTTGCAGGTGTTTCAGATAATCCTAATCTATTTTATTTTGGTGCAACAGGAGGCGGTGTCTGGAAAACCGAAGATGGAGGTCGTCAGTGGAAAAATATTTCAGATGGATTTTTTGGAGGCTCTATCGGCTCAATAGCTGTTAGTGAAGATGATTCCAATGTAATATATGTTGGAGGTGGAGAATCAACTGTTAGAGGGAATGTTTCTTCTGGATATGGAGTATGGAAAACAGAAAACGCAGGGAAATCATGGGAGTCTGTAGGTTTAGAAAATAGCCGTCACATTCCTAGATTGGTTGTTCATCCAAGAGACCATCAAACTGTTTATGCTGCTGTTTTAGGAAACATCTATAAGCCAAGTTCGGGAAGAGGGATTTACAAAAGCACAGACGGAGGTAAAACTTGGAATAGAAAGTTATTCGTTAATGAAAACGCAGGTGCCGTAGATTTAATTATGGATCCGTCCAATCCAAGAATTTTGTATGCCTCCACTTGGAATATTAGAAGAACTCCTTATAGTTTAAGTAGTGGCGGAGAGGGGTCCGCACTATGGAAAAGTGTTGATAGTGGCGAAACTTGGAAAGAAATTTCAAAAAACGAAGGTTTTGCAGAAGGAATTTTAGGGAACATAGGAGTGGCTGTTTCATCAGTAAATAACGATGTTGTTTGGGCAATTGTCGAAAATAAAGATAAGGGGGGAGTTTATAAAAGTATAGATGGAGGATCAACTTGGACCTATATAAATAGCGAACGTAAATTAAGGCAAAGAGCTTGGTATTATTCTAGAATTTATGCAGACCCTCAAGATGTTGAGGTGGTTTATGTTTTAAACGTAAGATATCATAAAAGTATTGACGGAGGCGAGACTTATAGTACTCATAACGCACCTCATGGAGACCATCACGATTTGTGGATAGCTCCTGAAAATCCAAAAAGAATGATTATGGGTGACGATGGTGGCGCCCAAATAACCTATGATGGCGGTGAGACCTGGAGTACTTATCACAATCAACCTACAGCTCAATTTTACCGTGTTACTACAGACGATGCATTTCCTTATAGAATTTACGCTGCACAACAAGATAATTCCACCATACGAATTTCTCACAGAAATGAAAATTGGAGTATTAGTGAAGATGATTGGGAAGAAACAGCAGGTGGTGAGAGCGCACATATAACCATCGACCCAACGAACAACGATATCGTGTATGGGGGAAGTTATGATGGGTTTTTAACAAGATATAATCATCAAACAAAAACGCTTCGAAGTGTAAGTGTTTGGCCAGACAATCCGATGGGGCACGGTGCTGAGGAAATGAAATATCGTTTTCAATGGAATTTTCCAATGTTTTTTTCAAAACATAATCCTAAAAAATTATATACTTTTTCAAACCATGTACATGTCTCTGAGAATGAAGGACACCGTTGGAAAGTTATAAGTCCAGACCTTACAAGAAATGATTCCACAAAGCTAAAATCCTCTGGTGGTCCCATCACTCAAGACAACACTTCTGTAGAATATTACTGCACTATTTTTGCAGCAGCAGAATCACCTTTAAAAGAAGGATTATTATGGGTAGGCTCGGATGATGGACTGGTACATCTCTCAAAAGATGGTGGTGAAATCTGGGAGAATGTCACTCCTAAAGGAATGCCAGATTGGATGATGATTAACAGTATTGAGCCTTCAAATTACGATGAAGGGACTTGTTATATAGCAGGAACAAAGTATAAAACAGGGGATTTTACACCTTATTTGTATAAAACTAAAGATTACGGAAAAACTTGGAAAAAAATTACTAACGGAATTCCAAGTGAACATTTCACCAGAGTTTTAAGAGAAGATCCAGAAAAAGAAGGGTTTTTATATACAGGAACTGAAACAGGACTTTATTACTCTAATAACGAAGGATCAAATTGGCAACCTCTCCAACTTAATTTACCAATTGTTCCAATAACAGATTTAGCAATCAAGAATAATAATTTAGTGGTTGCAACACAGGGACGAAGCCTATGGATTCTTGATGATTTGAGTATTCTTCATCAGGCATCTAAAATAAAAGGAGAAGAAAATGTATTATTTAAACCTAAAGATACTTACCGAATGCGAGGGGGTTCTTACACTACATCACTAACAAAAGGGACTAACCACCCATCAGGAGCTATCACACATTTTTATGTTAAAAACCCAAATGACAAAGAAATAAAATTGAGTTACTTAAACTCAAAAAACGACACAATTAAAACCCTGAACACTCGAAATAAAAACGATAATTTTAAAGTTATCGAGGGATCAAACACCTATGTTTGGAACACTCGAGGAGAATCCGCAGAGAAATTTGATGGGATGATATTATGGTGGGCAAGCCTGGAAGCTCCTCGAGCTGTTCCGGGAGTCTATAAAGTAGTTTTGAGTATTGATGGCGAAGTTTATAAAAAGGAGTTTAATATTTTGGCAAATCCAAATTCAGAGTCAGATATTATTGGAATGCAAAAACAGTTTGATTTTATAACAGCTATTAATTTTACAATTAATAATGCGCACAAGTCTATTAAAAAAATAAGGACTATTGACCGTCAATTATTAGCATTTCAAAATCAATATAAAGATGATAATCGCGTGGCTGAATTAAATAAAAAGGCTAAACAATTAAGTGAAGAATTTTCTAAAATTGAAAAGGCACTGTATCAAACACAAAATAAAAGCGGACAAGATCCCTTAAATTTTCCAATTAAACTAACAAATAAACTAGGGCATTTAAATAGTCTGGTGGGAATGGGAGATTTTCCGCCAACAGAACAAGATATAGCGGTTAAAGACGAATTAACTTTAAAAATAAATTTGGAATTAGAAAAGTTTAATATTTTGGTATCCACTAAAATTAAAGAATTTAATACTGTATTTAATTCTTTAAACTTAAATTATTTGTTAGTAGAATAGAATACCAATTATTCCCTTTGTAATAACGATAGAAAAATACACTAATTTAGTTAAATGGGTTTTTTAAATAGGTCTCTAAGATCTCGCATATTTTTATCGATGATACTCCTAGTTATTGGGGCGTCTGTCCTTATTGTTGTAGTAACGGTTTTTCAATATCGTGAAAACACAAACGATTATCATCGAGAGCGTCTAATTAGAAAAGAAACGGCCATACGTGAAAACATTGACTATGTCATCAAAAATACCACCTATGCAGTAGAGACTAATAAGATTGCTTTGATTTTTAAAAATAAAATATACGAGATTAAAGACATCCATAAAATTGATCTCTTTTTATACGATCTCGAAGGAAATATTCTGATTTCTTCAAAAGCATCTTTTATTAAAGACACGGTTTATTCTAAAATTTCAAGTCAAGTACTTGAAGGTTTAAAAAAATCTACAGACAAACATTTCATTGAGAGGTTTATAGAAAATAAATTTGAATATCAATCTTCTTTTACTTATATAACAGACCATCAATTTAAACCTATTGCTATATTAAACTTACCTTATTTTGAAGATGACGAATTTTTAAATTACGAATTAAAAGAATATTTATGGCGCTTAGGATTTGCTTATGTGCTAATGTTGGTGTTTGCGATTATTTTAGCTTATTTTTTGTCTAAGTACATCACACGTTCTTTAAATTCAATTTCGAATACCATAAAGGAAACGAGGCTAGATAAACAAAATAAAAAGATATTAATTCCCCTTCAGTCACAAGAGGTGTCAACCCTAGTAGAAGCTTATAACGAAATGATTGATGAACTTGAAAAAAGCGCTACTCAATTAGCTTCGAACGAACGTGAAGCAGCATGGCGAGAGATGGCAAAACAAGTTGCACATGAAATAAAAAATCCATTAACCCCAATGCGATTAACCGTTCAGAGTTTTGAACGAAAATTTGATCCTTCAGATCCAGATATTTTTAATAAAATGAAG
>JAAEPP010000426.1 GCA_024232495.1 Flavobacteriaceae bacterium | reverse complement strand
ATAACCTAGGCCTTCCTTGATAACTCATTCTAGATGAATATAACTAATCTAGAGTGTGAGCTTGTTAAACTTTCTTTATCGATAGTGCAATAGACATTATAAAAGTCTCATCAAAGGAAGGTCCAAAATTTATTTTCAAAAGGGGACAAAATTTGGCGTGAGATATACGATTTTCATAGCAGTCTCATAATAAATTCATGCAATTCCTCTGAGCTCAATTAAACAACCAACTTCTATATTATAACCTTGTTAGCGCAGTAGGTAGCGCGTCAGTCTCATATTCTGAAGGTCGTGAGTTCAATCAATTTACATAGCAATGCTTCGACAGCACAGGAGGCAGTGGTTCTGGCTCATAAACTGAAATTTGTGAGTTCCATCCTAGTAAAGGGGGAATCTTTGCCTATAAACTAGGCCTTCCTTGATAACTCATTCTAGATGAATTTAACTAATCTAGCGTGTTATATTGTTTAACTTTCTTTATCGATAGTGCGATAGACATTGTAAATGAATAAATAAAGGAAGGTCCATAATTTTTTTTAAAAAGTGTTCGAAATGTGTAAAGAGATATGTGTTTTTTCT
>JAAEPP010000425.1 GCA_024232495.1 Flavobacteriaceae bacterium | reverse complement strand
CTTGAAGACTTTGGTGTAAAAGAAGTTTTTCAAAAAATAATAGCATTATTACCGGAGTCTCCAGCATTTTATCCAAAAGATCAATTAACAGATAAACCAGAACGCTTTTTTGTAAATGAAATAATTCGAGAAAAAATATTATTGCATTACAAAAAAGAGATACCTTATTCAGTTGAAATTGATACCGAAGAGTTTTTTGAGGAAGATACAATTATAAGAATGCGAAGCATTATAATGGTTGAAAGAGATACTCAAAAAGGAATAATTATTGGTCATAAAGGATCTGCTCTAAAGCGAGTAGGAGTAGAGGCTCGTAAAGATTTAGAGAAATTTTTTGGAAAACAAGTTCATCTAGAACTTTATGTTAAAGTTAATAAAAATTGGCGAAGTAATGATCGACAATTGAAACGATTCGGTTACAACCAATAATATTGATTTTAATGCAATTCTCTTGTTTTTCTTCAAATTCTAAAGCGTACCTTTGCAACAATTTATAGGTTATGAGTATAGTAGCAATAGTAGGAAGACCAAATGTTGGAAAATCCACTTTATTTAACAGATTAATCCAGCGTCGCGAAGCAATCGTTGATGCGGTAAGTGGAGTTACCAGAGACCGTCACTATGGAAAAAGTGATTGGAATGGTAAAGAATTTTCACTCATAGATACTGGAGGTTATGTCGTAGGTAGTGATGATATATTTGAATCTGAGATCGATAAGCAGGTTGAATTAGCCATAGATGAAGCAGATGCCATCATTTTTATGACGGATGTAGTTTCTGGAGTTACTGGAATGGACGAAGAAGTAACAAAATTACTACGCAAATGTGCAAAACCTGTATTCCTGGTTGTTAATAAGGTAGATAGTGCTAATCGAACCAATGATGCTGTTGAGTTTTATTCTTTAGGTTTTGAAAAATATTACATCATGTCTAGTATCAACGGTAGTGGTACAGGTGATTTGTTAGATGATTTAGTCGAAGTTCTTCCTGAAGAGGAAATCTCTGAAGAAGTAAATGAGTTACCTCGCTTTGCTGTTGTGGGGAGACCAAATGCCGGAAAATCTTCCTTTATCAATGCTTTAATTGGAGAAGATAGATACATAGTTACTGATATTGCCGGAACTACCCGTGACAGTATTGATACGCATTACAATCGATTTGGATTCGAATTCAATTTAGTTGATACTGCGGGGATCCGTAAAAAAAGTAAAGTTAAGGAAGACTTAGAGTTTTATTCAGTAATGCGAAGCGTTCGAGCTATTGAACACTGCGATGTGGCAATTTTAGTGTTGGATGCAACAAGAGGTTTTGATGGTCAAGTGCAAAATATTTTTTGGTTGGCTCAAAAAAATAATAAAGGAGTCATCATTTTAGTTAATAAGTGGGACTTAGTTGAAAAAGATCATAAAAGTGTCAAAGAATATGAAACCTTGATCCGTTCGCAGTGCGAACCATTTACAGATATTCCAATAATATTTATTTCAGTACTTACAAAACAACGAATCTTTAAAGCTATAGAAACTGCTGTTGAGGTATTTAAAAACAGGAGTAAGCGCGTAAAAACAAGTGAATTAAATGAAGTGATGCTACCAGTAATTGAAGCCTATTCCCCACCAGCATACAAAGGGAAATATGTAAAAATCAAGTATTGTATGCAGCTACCAACACCCTACCCTAGCTTTGCTTTTTTTGCTAATTTACCTCAGTATGTGAAAGAACCCTATAAGAGATTCTTGGAAAATAAGTTACGTGATAAATTTGATTTTCACGGAGTACCAATTACGGTATACCTGAGAAAAAAATAATTAAAGGTGGTCTTTCAATTTTAGTAATTCTATTTTTATTCCTTCTAATTTTCTAATAATTTCGAAATTACTAATACTATTGTGTTTGTTTTCTTTTAAATATTTTTTTGCTCCATCAAGAGTAAAACCTCTCTCTTTTACCAGATGATATATTAATTCTAAGTTTTTTACATCTCCAGGAGTAAATTTGCGATCTCCCTTATTATTTTTTTTTGGCTTAATGATGTCAAATTCTTTTTCCCAGAAGCGAATCAATGAATTATTGACTGAGAACGCTTTTGCAACCTCTCCAATCCCATAGTATCTTTTCTCAGGTAGCTCTATTCTCATTAGTCTAAAGATTGATTTTCTTGACCAGCAACTTTTAATAATTCTGCAAACTCTTCAGGAGACAAATTCCCATAATAAAAGTTTAGTGGGTTTACACGCTTACCATCTTTTATAATTTCGTAGTGTAAATGAGGAGCTTGAGATCTTCCAGTACTCCCGACAAATCCAATCAAATCTCCACGTTTTACTTTTTGTCCTCTTTTAACCACATATTTATATAGGTGAGCATATAAGCTAGTGTAACCAAAGCCATGATTTATTCTCACATGACGACCATATCCTGATGAACGCCTATCAGCTCTTTTAACAACACCGTTTCCAGTGGCATAAACAGGTGTTCCTCGGGGTGCTGTAAAATCCATACCTCGATGAAATTTTCTAGCTTTTGTAAACGGATCAGATCGATAGCCATAACCAGAGGCCATTCGAGTTAAATCTTCGTTTTTTACGGGTTTAATTGTAGGGATAGCTTTTAAAAGTTTTTCTTTTTCTTCCGCCAGGCCAGCAATTTCATCCAGTGATTTGGATTGTACTACGATTTGTTTGGTTAAAACATCTATTTTTTTACTCGTACTTATAATTAAATTCGAATTATCAAAGCCTTCCAAGTTTTTATATCTGTTAACCCCCCCAAAGCCTGCTTTTCGTTGTTCCTCAGAAATAGGGTTCGCTTCAAAATAGACTCTATAGATAGCGTTGTCCCTCGTCTCTATTTCGGATAAAACGGTTTGAGCTTGCACTATTTTTTTATTTAATAACTCAAATTGTAATTCCATATTTGAAAGCTCTCTTTTTAAAGCTTTTTCTCTAGGAGTTTCAATATAAGGGATATTTAAGTAGATGATAAGTAAAAGAAATCCACTTAAAATCATACCTAATAGACTCAAGAAGAAAATTTTTGTTTTTCTTCCTTTTTTATATTCAATCTTCCGGTACGATAAGGTATCGCTATCGTAGTAATATTTTACTTTAGCCATACGTTAAAATGTCTTATTTTTGCTCATTGGGAATAATTATGATAATCAAAAACGATTTACAAATATAGAAATTGTGTTGGAAACCCCCTAATTGGGCTTTTTATTAAAATAACAAACTTATGACTTCAAAGGAAATACGTTCTAAATATTTAGATTTTTTCAAATCAAAATCTCATTCTATTGTAGACTCAGCCCCTATGATTCTTAAGAATGACCCAACTTTAATGTTTGTAAATGCAGGAATGGTTCCTTTTAAAGAATATTTTTTAGGGCAAAAAAAAATAACAAATAAACGAGTTGCAGACTCACAAAAGTGCCTACGTGTTTCAGGGAAACACAACGATTTAGAAGAAGTTGGTAAAGATACCTACCATCATACGATGTTTGAAATGTTGGGTAATTGGAGTTTTGGCGATTACTTTAAAAAAGAAGCGATTACATGGGCCTGGGAGTTTTTAACAGAAATTCTTAAAATAGATAAAAATAGTCTCTACGTTAGTGTATTTGAAGGAGCTAAAGAAGATGATTTAGCTTTTGATCAAGAGGCTTACGATATTTGGAAAGATATTATTGATGAAGATCGAATTATTAACGGTAACAAACAAGATAATTTCTGGGAAATGGGTGCCCAAGGACCTTGCGGACCTTGCTCTGAAATTCATGTAGATATTCGATCTGCCGAGGAAAAAGCTCAAATATCAGGTAAAAGTCTTGTTAACAAGGATCATCCTCAGGTTGTTGAAATTTGGAATTTGGTTTTTATGGAATTCAATCGAAAAGCGAATGGAACCCTTGAAAAATTACCTCATAAACATGTGGATACTGGTATGGGTTTTGAACGATTGTGTATGGTAATGCAAAACGTAAGCTCCAATTACGATACGGATGTTTTTATGCCATTAATCAAAGAAATCGAAACCATAACAAATACCACCTACGGTAACAATACAGAAATCGATGTTGCGATCCGAGTTATTTCTGACCATGTCCGGGCAGTAGCTTTTGCCATTGCCGACGGTCAGTTACCCTCAAATACGGGTGCAGGATACGTAATAAGGAGAATACTGAGAAGAGCTGTTCGCTATGGTTTTACTTTTTTAGGAACAAAAAAACCATTTATATATCAATTAGCAGATACCCTAACTAAACAAATGGGAACTACTTTTCCTGAATTGCTAAGAGAAAATAAATTAATTTCTATTGTAATTAAAGAAGAAGAACATTCGTTTTTAACAACCTTAGATCAGGGCCTAGTATTATTAGAAAATGTTATTCAGAATGCAGATTCTAGCATTATCTCTGGAAAAAAAGCATTTGAAATGTATGACACATTTGGATTTCCCAAAGATTTAACCGCTTTGATTTTAAGAGAGCGAGGACTAGACCTAGATGAAACTGAATTTGAGTCAGAACTTGAAAAGCAAAAGGAACGTTCAAGGTCGGCCACTAAAGTAGAAACAGGAGATTGGGTTGTATTGACTGAAGACGATGTTCAGGAATTTATTGGCTATGACTACTTAGAAACAAATGTGAAGATCGCTCGTTACAGAAAAACAAAAACAAAAAAACATGGTGAGTTCTTCCAAGTAGTATTCAATTTAACACCATTTTATCCCGAAGGTGGTGGACAAGAAGGAGATAAAGGATATTTAGAATCTTCACATGGAGATTTGGTTTATATAATAGATACTAAAAAAGAAAACAACCTAGTTATTCATTACCTTAAAAATCTTCCAAAAGATGTACATGATACTTTTAAAGCAGTTGTTGATAAGAAAATTAGGTCTTATACGGAAGCAAATCATAGTGCAACACATTTATTACATCAAGCTTTACGAGCTGTTTTAGGGACCCACGTGACTCAAAAAGGATCTATGGTTCACAGTCGTGGATTGCGATTTGATTTTTCGCATTTTAGTAAAGTGACGGCAGAGGAATTAATTCAAGTAGAAAATTTTGTAAACGCTCGTATTAGAGAAGGATTAAGTTTAAAAGAAAAAAGGAATATCCCCTTACAAGTGGCAATGGATGAGGGAGCAATTGCTCTTTTTGGAGAAAAGTATGGCGATACAGTTCGTACTATAAAATTTGGGGGCTCTATGGAGCTTTGTGGAGGAACCCATGTGGAAAACACAAAAGATATTTGGCATTTTATTCTTCTTCATGAAGGAGCTGTAGCTTCAGGGGTCAGAAGAATTGAAGCTATTACTGGAGAATTTGCAAAAGATTTCTTTATTTCCAATTCCAATAAATTTAAAGAAATAAAAAAAGTTCTTCAAAACACAAAAGATCCCCTAAAAAGTATTGTTACAATTCAAGAAGAAAATTCAGATTTAAAAAAGCAGATTCAAACTCTTTTAAAAGAAAAAGGGAAAAACTTAAAGACAGATCTTAAAAATGAGATTTCAGAAATGAATGGAGTTAATTTTTTAGCAAAGCAAGTAGATTTAGATGCCAACGGTATTAAAGATATTTCATTTGAGCTAGGTGGAGAATTTGATAATTTATTTCTTTTGTTAGGAACCAATCAAAACGGAAAAGCTTTACTCTCATGTTATATTTCCAAGGGTTTGGTGACTTCTAAAAATTTGGATGCAGGAAAAATTATCAGAGAATTGGGTAAGTATATTCAAGGTGGTGGAGGGGGGCAACCTTTCTTTGCAACAGCTGGAGGTAAGAATCCAGACGGATTAAGTGAAGCGTTGAGTAAAGGAAAAGATTATATTTTTTAAACCCTTTTAGCTTTGTTGTACTACCTATGAAACTTCAAATAAAAATACCTATTGAATCTGAAATTCCTAAAATAGATTACGATTCTAAAATAGTGTTAGTAGGCTCTTGTTTTGTTGAAAGTATTGGTGATAAATTAGATTATGTTAAGTTTCAAACTCTTCAAAACCCCTTTGGAATATTATTTCATCCCATAGCTATTGAACGAATAATCGAAAGATCCTTACAAAGTGATTTTTTTACGGAAGATGATATTTTTTTTAAAAATGAACGTTGGTATTGTTTTGAGATGCACTCCTCTGTGTGCGCAACTAACAAAATTGATTTTCTATCGCTCATAAATAACAAATTAAACAGATTAAGAGAGTATTTACTAACCGCAAGTCATATTGTTTTGACTTTTGGTACTGCATGGATATACCGACTTCTCTCAAGTCAAACCATAGTTGCTAATTGTTTAAAAATTCCACAAAAGGAATTTCAGAAAGAATTGCTATCGATAGAAGAAATTAAAACATCTTATAAAAATATGGTTACTCAAATCTTAAATCGAAATCCGAACACTCAAATAATTACAACGATTTCTCCAGTAAGACACGTTAGGGATGGTATTATTGAAAATAGCAGAAGTAAGGCTCATTTAATAACCGCTTTACATCAACTTATTTCTGAAGAAAAAAAAGTGTATTATTTTCCATCTTATGAGCTTATGATGGATGAGTTAAGAGATTACCGTTTTTACAAAGAAGATATGATACACCCTAGTAACGTTGCCATCGAAATTATCTGGGAATCTTTTAAAAAGGCTTGGATATCTCCAGAAACTGAATCTATTCAAAAATCGATTCGCACGATCCGAAGTGGTTTAGAGCATCAACCTTTTGACTCAACTAGTAAACAACATCAATTGTTTTTACAAGATTTAAAGACAAAAATGAATCAAATCGAAAAAAAACTTCCAGGCATTAAATTTTAAATTCTTTTTTAATTTTATTTACGAAATCTAGCTTTTCCCAGGTAAAAGTCTCCACTGGTTTCTTAATTTTTTTACCATCACCAGCATAAAAAGTCAATTCTTTTTCTTCAGGAATTCTTCCCATATGACCATACGATGCAGTTTCTAAATAAATTGGGTTTCTAAGTTTTAAACGTGATTCAATTGCAGCGGGTCGCATATCAAATATAGCTGCCACTAGTTTAGATATTTCACCATCACTCTTATTAATTTTTGAAGTATGGTAGGTATTTACATTGATAGAGGTAGGTTCTGCTACACCAATCGCATAACTAACTTGCACCAACACTTCGTCACAAACTCCAGCAGCTACCATGTTCTTAGCTATGTGCCTAGAGGCATAGGCTGCACTACGATCTACTTTACTAGGATCTTTTCCGCTAAAAGCACCACCACCATGAGCTCCTTTTCCTCCATAGGTATCTACAATTATTTTCCTTCCTGTTAATCCAGTATCTCCATGAGGGCCGCCAATCACAAATTTACCAGTTGGGTTGATATGGTAAGTAATATTGTTATTGAACAGAGCTTTTGTGTCAGGATCTAACTGAGCAATTACTCTTGGAATTAAAATCGATTTTAAATCTGATTCGATTTTACTTAACATTTTTGCATCCTCATCAAATTCGTCATGTTGAGTCGAAATAACAATAGTGTCTATTCTTATAGGTTTATTATCATCACTATATTCAATCGTAACTTGACTTTTTGCATCTGGTCTTAAATAATCGATTTCAGTAAATTCTCTTCTAATATTAGCCAATTCAACTAAAATACGGTGACTTAAATCTAGCGCTAAAGGCATATAATTTTCAGTTTCATTGGTAGCATATCCAAACATCATTCCTTGGTCACCTGCTCCCTGTTCTTCACCATTTTCTTTGTCTACTCCTTGGTTAATTTCTGGAGACTGTTCGTGAATAGAAGAAAATACACCACAGGAATCGCCATCAAACTTGTATTCACTTTTGGTGTACCCAATTTTTTTGATAACATCTCTTGCTATTTTCTGAACATCTAGATAGGTGTTGCTCTTTACCTCCCCTGCTAAAACTACTTGTCCTGTTGTTACTAAAGTTTCACAAGCAACTTTTGATTGCGGGTCAAAGGCTAGAAAATGATCAACTAATGCATCACTTATCTGATCGGCAATTTTATCTGGATGCCCTTCAGAAACACTTTCGGATGTAAATAAATAAGCCATAAATGGATAATTTTTAATTTAATATTTTAGAAAAAATGGATTGCAGCACGCTGAGAGAACAGATTTCTTAAGAAACTTGTTTTACGTTTTAGCATTTATAGTTACCTAAAATTAGTAACAGAGGTTGCAATCAGTCAAATTTTTCCTCTTTTGAATTGACAAAAATACATATTTTCACAAAAAGAATTCAATTTTTTTAAGATTCTGTGGTAATTATTATTTTTTTAAAGATTAGTTTATATTAGCTACTTTTAAAAAAAAATGAAAAGAAATATCTCTGTACTTTTAATGATGATTTGCTATTGTTGTTTCTCTCAAGAAAATAATAACAATAGCTATCAATTAGAAGGGAGTTATTTTTATGGAAATATTTACAATCACAATTCTGATATTTCTCATTTAATTAATGGACATCCAACCGGAGCTTTTCTATCCTTTAATAAAAAAACATTTGGATTAAAAGACTGGGAAAAAAAATATAATTTTCCAGATTGGGGTTTATCCTTTATATATAAGGATCTTAAAAATGAAACCCTTGGTGAAAATTATGGTCTTTATGCAAATTATAATTTTTACTTATTCAAAAGAAACTTGCAATTATCCTTAGGTTCAGGGCTTGCACTAAATACCAATCCATATGATCAAGATTCTAATTATTTAAATATTGCATACGGAACGAGTCTTTTGAGTTCAAGTTTTATCAAAGCAAATTTTATCAAAAACTCGATTTGGAAAGGTTTAGGTTTTCAAGCAGGATTAATGTTTATTCACTATTCTAATGGAAACACAAAAGCTCCAAATACAAGCACTAATTCTTTTTTAATAAACGCAGGATTAAACTATCAATTAAATTACAAGAATATTAACGAATACGTGAGGGAGCAGGATTTGACTAATTACGGTGAAAAAATTAAATTTAATTTTGTTTTCAGAACTGGATGGAATCAAAGTGATGTAATTGGATCTGGGACTTATCCCTTTTATGTATTTTCAGCTTTTATAGATAAAAAATTAAATTATTACAGTACCCTTCAGTTTGGTGCAGATTTATTTATATCGAAATTTTTAGAAGAATTTATTAGTTATACTGCAATAGCATACCCAGAGTTGAATTTAAGTGGAGATGAGGATTATAAGAGAGTAAGTTTATTTGTGGGTCATGAATTAAGTATTGATAAAAACGGAATACTTTTCCAAATAGGGTATTATGTTTATTACCCTTACGAATTCGAAAAAAGAATATATTTAAGGGCTGGTTTTAAAAGGTATTTTTATAAAAATAAATTATTTGCTGTTGTTTCCCTTAAATCACACTGGGCACAAGCTGAAGCAGTTGAATTTGGAATTGGTTACAGATTTTAAAAAGATGAAAAAAGGAATATTTTTGATGTTTTTTATAGTATTAGTAGCTTGTAATAGTGAAAATGCTCCAGATTGTATTAGATCTGAGGGCGCTATTATTCAAACTGAAATAAATGTTTCATCATTTTCTAGAATCCTGGTGTACAACAATATTCAACTATTTATTGCTGAAGGTCCAGAACAAAAAGTAATAGTAGAAACTGGAGAAAATATTTTTAATGATATTGAAATAAGTATTAATGGAGATTTATTAATATTAACTAATAATATTAATTGTAATTTTATTCGTGATTATGGATTAACCAAAATTTATATTACCTCTCCAAATGTAAGTGAAATCACAAATAGCTCTGAATTAACTGTTACTAGTTTAGGGGTATTGAATTATCCTAATTTAGATTTGATCTCCGATGACTTTATAAACAACGAATATTATACTAATGGTGATTTTGACTTAGAATTAAACACTGAAAATTTAAAAATCATCACGAATGGTTTTTCCAATTTTTTTTTAAAAGGAGCTGTGTTTAATGCTAATATTGGTTTGTATGCAGGTGACTCAAGAGTAGAGGCTTCTGATTTGATTATTCAAAACCTGAATATTTTTCATCGCAGTACCAACAAAATGATTGTAAATCCTCAACAATCAATCATAGGAGAAATTAGGAGTTTAGGAGATGTTATTTCAAAAAATATTCCACCAGTAGTTGAAGTGACTGAATACTATACAGGAACTCTTATTTTTGATTAGTAAGTTCAGTAAATAAATTTTCTAAACTAGATACTTTTAGTGTATCAGATATCGATTTATCATGGATTAAAACACCGTTGTTTATTATAATTACACGATCACAAATAGCTTCCACTTCTTGCATAATATGAGTAGAAAATAATACGGTAATATTTGCTTCTTTTGATACTTTTTTTACCAGTTCTCTAATCTCAATTAATTGGTTTGGATCTAAACCTGTAGTAGGTTCATCTAAAATTAAAACCTTTGGTTGATGCAATAAAGCACTAGCTAAGCCTACCCGTTGCCTATAACCCTTTGATAATTCTCCTATTTTTTTGTGTGCCTCTTTTTTAAGTCCTGTTTGGATGATAACTTTTTCGATTTGATTTTTATCGATTTTATAGATGTCTGCATTAAAATTCAGAAATTCTTTTACATACAATTCCGGGTATAAGGGATTGTGTTCAGGTAGGTAACCCACACTTTTTTGTACTTTAATCTTGTCGTCGATGACAGAATAATTATTTACCCACGCATTTCCTTCAAAAGAAGATATATAAGTAGTTAATATTTTCATTAAGGTTGATTTTCCAGCACCGTTAGGTCCAAGAAATCCTACTATCTCACCTCGTTTAATCGAAAATGAAATTTTACTCAAGGCAGTTTGTTTACCATACTGTTTCGTGATATTTTCTACTCTAATCGACATTTTTATCTTTAAAACAAAACTACATAAATAAAAAGTAAAAAATTACAGCTAGTTTTTAATATTTATCTATATTTATAAAAAATAAATCAATGATCAGATTAGTTACATTTAAAAATTTTTATCATTTCTTTTTTAAAGATAGGATAGAGATTGATATGTAATTAAACTTTAGGTATAATTAATAAAAGTCTCGAAATAATTCGGGACTTTTTTTTGTTTAAAAAAATAAAATTATGAGTTTAAAAATTGCAATTCAGGGTATCGAAAGTTCTTTTCACGATATGGCTGTAAAAAAAATGTTTCCGAATGACGAAATTGAATTGGTAATGTGTAATTCATTTGAAAAAGTAACAGCATCTATTAATAATTTAAATGCAGATTTTGGAGTTTTGGCAATAGAAAACACCATAGCAGGTTCTATTTTGCCAAATTATAATTTAATAGATACCAGTAATCTTATCATTATTGACGAGGTGTTTTTAAATATTCAAATGTATATTATGGCACTCGAAACTGATACTATTCACGATATTATTGAAATTCATTCACATCCTGTTGCATTACTTCAATGTAAAAACTATTTACAAAAATTTCCTCCACATTTTAAAATTATAGAAGGTACAGATACTGCATCAGTTGCAAAAAAAATAAAAGAAGAAAATCTTAAAGGAGTAGCGGCTATTGCTGGAAAGCAAGTAGCGAAAGAATTTGGTTTAAAAATATTAGAAAGTAAAATTCAAAATAATATTCAAAATCAGACGCGTTTTGTTTTGGTTGGAAAAAACAATAAAAATTATTCTAAAGAAGTAAATAAAGCGACTTTAAAATTTAAATTGGATCATAGGGTAGGGAGTTTGTCAAATGTATTACAATTGTTTAGTACTTTTGAAATTAATTTAACAAAAATACAGTCTTTACCAATAATAGGAAAACCTTGGCAGTATGCCTTTTTCGTGGATGTTTTTTTTAAAGATTATGCCCTGTTTAACGAGGTAACTAAAGTACTTGAAAAAGCAGTTGAAGAACTCAAAATAATAGGAGTTTACAAACAAAATTTTGAGAATGAACCAAGCCAACTTTTAAAGAACCTAATTAATGAAAAATAATAAAAACCTAAGATCTTGGTTAAATAAAATGGAATTAAAACATCCATTGGTAATCGCAGGACCGTGCAGTGCTGAGTCAGAAAGCCAAGTTTTAAAGATAGCACATCAATTAAAAAATACAGATGCTACTATTTTTCGTGCCGGTATTTGGAAGCCCAGAACAAGACCTGGAAATTTTGAGGGAGTAGGTAAAATAGGTTTGAAATGGTTGAAAAAAGTAAAAGATGAAACAGGACTTCTGACTGCCACAGAGGTTGCTAATCCGAATCATGCGGAGTTAGCAATAAAAAATGAGGTCGATATTATCTGGATAGGAGCTCGTTCTACAGTTTCTCCTTTTATTGTTCAAGAAATTGCAGAAGCTCTAAAAGGTACTAAAAAAGTTGTTTTAGTAAAAAACCCAGTTAATCCAGATTTATCGTTGTGGCTTGGCGCCGTTGAACGCTTGTATACCTCTAATATAAAAAATATAGGAGTCATACACAGAGGATTTTCTAACTATGAAAAAACTAGGTATAGAAATAATCCAGAGTGGCAAATCCCAATCGATTTACAAAATCAATTTCCAGATTTACCCTTACTGATAGACCCTTCTCATATTGCTGGAAGAAGAGATATTATTTTTGATTTGTGTCAAAGAGCTTTAGATTTAAATTTTGATGGCCTTATGATAGAGACGCACCATCAACCTGATGATGCTTGGAGCGATGCACAGCAACAGATTACCCCAGAAAAATTAAAACAAATCACCACTAATTTAAAGATTAGAGATGAAGAAGGAAATGCTATTGAATATCAAAATAAATTAGCAAATCTCAGAACACAGATAGATGTGGTCGATCATAAATTAACTGAAACACTGGGTAAAAGGATGAAAATAGCAGATAAAATTGGTGTTTTAAAGAAAGATAACAATGTTGCTATTTTACAAAATAAACGCTGGAATGAAATCTTAGAAAAAATGATACTAGAAGGTAAAGAAAATGGCTTGAGCAAAGAATTTATTTTAAAAATATATAAAGCTATTCATCAAGAATCAATTAATCACCAAAACAAACTTCATCAAGATCAATAAATGAATATTCTTTTTAAAATAGACCTCTCGATTAAATATAATTTAAGATTTTTGTCTTAATGAAAGGAATAGTATACAAATCTACAGGCAGTTGGTACCATGTAAAAAATGAGCAAGGAATTTTTTATGAGTGTAGATTAAAAGGAAAGTTTCGAATTCAAGGTATCAAGTCAACCAATCCAGTTGCGGTTGGAGATGTTGTTCATTTTGAAGTTGATAAAAAAGGGGATGAAGAGTTTGGTGTTATTTATACTATTGAAGAAAGAAATAATTATATCATACGTAAATCAGTTAATTTATCAAAACAAACACAGATCATTGCAGCTAATATTGATTTGGCTTTTTTACTTATAACACTGAATAATCCTCCTACTTTTACAGCTTTTATTGACCGATTTTTAGTTAATTCGGAAGCTTATGGTATTAAAACAATTTTATTATTTAATAAAATTGATTCTTATTCAGAAAATGAGTTAGGCGAAATAAAATCTTTAGCTCACTTATATCGGGCTATTGGTTATGATTGTATTGAGATTTCTGCTAAATCAGGAACGAATATTCAAAAAGTGAAGGCGCTTATGAAAAATAAAGTCAGTGTTTTCTCCGGTCATAGTGGTGTAGGAAAATCTACTCTAGTTAATTCTATCGAACCTTCTATTAAACTTAAAACTAAAGAAATTTCTGATCAACATTTACAAGGACAACATACTACAACATTTGCTGAGATGTTTGATCTTTCGTTTGAATCTCAAATTATAGATACACCAGGAATAAAAGGTTTTGGAATGGTTGAAATTGATAAAGAAGAATTGTCAGGGTATTATCCAGAATTCTTTAAACTTAAAGAGTATTGCAAATTTAACAATTGTCTGCATTTAGAAGAGCCAAAATGTGCTATTAAGGAAGCACTAGAAAATGGAGAAATTGCTTGGTCTCGCTATAAAAGTTACCTTCAAATATTAGAAGGAGAAGAAGAACATTATCGTAAAGATGTTTATGATAAGAATTAATCTATACATATGAGAATTGTAGTTCAATTAGTAAAACAAGCCTCAGTTTCTGTAGATGAGAAAGTTATTTCGGAAATAAAAAAAGGGTATTTGATTTTATTAGGAATTGAAACTGAAGATACTCAAGAAGATATTAATTGGTTAGCTAGTAAAATAGCCCGACTCAGAATTTTTGGTGATGAAAATGGTACTATGAATAAATCTATTTTAGATGTAAATGGTGATGTAATTGTAGTGAGTCAGTTTACATTGCAAGCAAAAACTAAAAAAGGGAATAGACCCTCATACATAAAAGCGGCTCGACCAGAAATAGCTTCCGTACTTTATGATAATTTTATTTTACAATTAGAGAATGAAATAGGAAAAAAAATACAAACTGGAAAATTTGGAGCTACCATGGATGTTAGCCTCATTAATGAGGGTCCGGTTACGATCTTTATGGACTCAAAAAATAAATATTAATTATGAATTTAAAAGAATCACAGCTAGTAGTTGATACATGGATAAAAAAACATGGAGTTCGTTATTTTAACGAACTCACAAATATGGCTCAACTTACTGAAGAAGTAGGTGAAGTAGCTAGAATAATTGCTCGTAGATATGGCGAACAAAGTGAAAAAGAAAGTGATAAAAATAAAGATTTAGGTGAAGAGTTGGCTGATGTTATTTTTGTTGTTTTGTGTCTAGCCAATCAAACTGGAATTGATTTACAGGGAGCATTCGACAAAAAAATGCTGATTAAAACAAAGAGAGATCATGATAGACATCATCAAAATAAAAAATTGAAATAATGTTTAAAAAAGTTATTTCAACTACAGGTTTTTGGAAGTCGGTTTTCTCTCTTGGGATAGTTTTTTCTTTTCTGTTTGTTATTGTTAAGTGGGCAATTGAGGGATTTAAAATAGAATTTTTTTCCGCTATAACCAATCCTTATTTATTTGTATTTGGACTTTTTCTTGGAGGTTTTATTTATGGATTTTTGGTAACCTTTGGTAAGTTTAGAGCAAAAATCATAAAGAAAGAACTTTAGTTTTGAAAGTATATTTAAGCAATACCATCGAAAATAAAACCGTATCGGTTAATATTCCTGGGTCTAAAAGTGAATCAAATAGGCTTTTAATCTTAAAAAAAATATATCCAAATATATTTTTACATAATTTATCTAATTGCGATGATACTCTAGCTCTAAGCAGAGGAATTGAAGCAAAAAATGGGATTGTAGATGTGCATCACGCAGGAACTGCTATGCGTTTTTTAACAGGTTTTTTTGCGTCAAAAAAAGACATCGAGCTTACTCTTACTGGAAGTAAAAGAATGCAAGAAAGACCAATAAAAATATTGGTAGATGCTTTAAGATTGATAGGAGCAGATATTTCGTATGTAAGAAATAATGGATACCCACCATTAAAAATTAATGGTAAAGAATTGGTTTTAGATTCCTTATCGATAGATGCAAACATTAGTAGTCAATATATTTCTGCCTTGATGTTAATAGCCCCCTCACTTCATAAGGGACTGACAATTACTCTAAAAAATAAGATCACCTCCGTTCCCTACATAAAAATGACCCTAGAACTATTATGTAGAATCGGGATATATTGTACTCTAAACAATAATATTATTAAAATTACTTCTACAAAGACAATTAAAGATATTACCATTAATATAGAATCAGATTGGAGTTCAGCATCCTATTATTACAGTTTGGTTGCACTTTCTGAACATTTGGAAATCACTTTAAAAACTTTTAAGAGAGACAGTATTCAAGGTGATTCAAAAGTTGTTGATCTTTTCAAAAAATTGGGGGTTGACACAATTTTTAATGAGACAGATAACGCTATTACTTTGAGAAAAAATCAAAGAAAGATTGAAAATTTTTTAAACTTAAATTTAATAGAAACTCCAGATATCGCACAAACTATTGCAGTTACTTGTTTTGGTTTGGGAATTTCCTGTGAGTTAACGGGATTAAAAACTTTAAAAATCAAAGAAACTGATAGGTTATTAGCTCTAAAAATTGAATTGCAAAAATTAGGAGCGGAGTTAACGATTACTGAAAAGAGTTTGTTTTTAAAGCAACGTAAAACTATCAATAAAAATATAGTTATTGACACATATGATGACCATAGAATGGCGATGTCATTTGCTCCCCTTTATTTAAAAGTTCCCATCATCATTAACAATCCAAATGTGGTTTCAAAATCATATAAGACTTTTTGGAAAGACCTTCAAAAAATTGGAGGTAAAGTATTAATTAAATAATAAGTTGCCTTTTACTTGACAACCCCTACATTCAGATTGTATATTTGCAATCTTTAATTTTTAAATTACAACGACTATGGGAATGAAACTTTCAAAGTTTAATTTTGAATTGCCTGAAGATTTATTGGCAGAATATCCAGCTACTAACAGAGATGAGTCTCGTTTAATGGTTTTGAATAGAAAAGATAAAACGATTGAACATAAAATGTTCAAGGACTTAAAAGATTATTTTAGAGAAGATGATGTTTTAGTTTTAAATAATACAAAAGTTTTTCCAGCTAGGTTATTTGGAAATAAAGAAAAAACAGGAGCCCGTATCGAGGTTTTTCTCTTAAGAGAGTTAAATAAAGAAACACGCTTATGGGATGTTCTAGTAGATCCAGCTCGTAAAATTAGAATTGGAAATAAGTTATACTTTGGTGAAGACGATTCTTTGGTAGCGGAAGTTATTGATAATACAACTTCTAGAGGGAGAACACTTCGTTTTTTATACGATGGTCCTTACGAAGATTTTAGAAGAAAATTAACTGAATTAGGAGAAACTCCACTTCCAAAGTATATAAAAAGAGACGTGGAGCCTGAAGATAAAGAAAGATATCAAACTATTTTTGCCAAGAATGAGGGAGCTGTTGCAGCTCCAACAGCTGGATTACATTTCTCAAAACATTTACTGAAACGTCTTGAAATCAAAGGTGTTAATTTTGCAGAGGTAACTTTGCACGTTGGATTAGGAACTTTTAGTTCTGTAGAAGTTGAGGATTTATCGAAGCATAAAATGGATTCTGAAGAATTCCATATTGATCCTATTGCAGAAAATATTATCAATAAAGGAATTAAAGAGAAAAGAAGAATCTGTGCTGTTGGAACGACAGTGATGAGAACACTTGAAAGTTCGGTTTCGTCAAACGGAACATTAAATGCTTACGATGGTTGGACCAATAGATTTATTTTTCCTCCCTACGACTTTAGTATTGCCAATATGATGGTAACTAATTTTCATACACCTAAATCAACATTAATGATGATGGTTTCTGCATTTGCAGGTCATGATTTTGTTAGAGAGGCTTATGATATTGCAATTAAAGAAAAGTATCGATTTTATACATACGGCGATGCTATGTTAATTATCTAATACCATAAAAACATAAAATTTTTAAACCTCTATGATCATAGAGGTTTTTTTGTATAAACACGTTTTGATTTTTAATTTACGTCAGATTAAACTACATTAGTAAATTATAATATGCTCAAACATATATTTTGAAGAGAAACATTCTTTTTATTTCCTTGTTGATATCTGTTTTATCTTTTGCACAAGATGAAAATAGGATACTTCCTATGAGTTTGCAATACAACCTCAGAAGCGCTATAACTCCCATTGAACTCCCTCCACTATATTTAGATGAAATAATCGCAGAAGATGAAATTAACGATTTAGACAAAAGTTTACCTTGGCGATATGGAATTTCTAGGCCACTTGTTTTAGATCTCGAAAATGATGGAGAGTGGATGGAATTGGATAATAATCGTGGAAGAATCTGGCAAGTGGCTATTTGGTCGCCAGACGCAGTTAATTTGAGTGTCAATTTTAATGATTTCAAGCTGCCAGATGGGGCTATGTTACATTTATATAACGATGATCGAACAGATTTTTCTAAAACATACACAAAAAAACAAAATAGAGAAAATAAACAATTAGGCTCTTGGTTTGTTTCAGGAGAAATTGTTTGGATAGAATATTATGAGCCGGTAAATACTGATGAAACTGCTCAATTAGAGATTGGAAGTTTAATTCACGGTTATAGAATGGGGAAAGTACATCAAATGATTGAAAATAATTCCAGGGGATTAAACGACTCTGGTGATTGTAATTATGATGTAAATTGCCCAATTGGTAGTGATTTCGATGAAAAAAAAGATGTCATAAAAAAGGCAGTCGCATTACTTAATTTAGGTAACGGTTTCTTATGTTCGTCCTCTTTAATTAATACTACTTTAAATGATAAAACCCCATATTTACTTACTGCAAATCATTGTTTAGAGTTTAGTAACCCTTCTTTTTGGTCCGTACGATTTAATTGGATGAGTCCAAGTCCAGTATGTGCCTCTGAAGAAGAAAGTTTAGATATTCAGACAAACTTCACAATGAGTGGAGCTGAATTAATAGCTAATAATAGTTTAAGTGATTTTGCTTTGGTTAAGTTGCATAACGAAATTCCTAGTTCATGGGATGTGGCTTTTGCTGGTTGGGATAACACCGATAACTTACCATCTCTGGAAGTTGGTATTCATCATCCGAATGGTGATATTATGAAAATTTGTAGAGACGATTCTGGAGCTGTAAGAGAAAATGCTAATGGAACAGAGGTATGGCTAATAGGAGGTGTCTCTGCTGGTACAGGCGACGGTTGGGAAATTGGAACAACTGAAAGTGGTTCTTCTGGCTCACCTCTTTTTAACGAAGATGGAAAAATTATAGGGCAATTATACGCTGGTCAAGCTTTTTGTGATGGTATTGAAAATAATAAGGATTACGATATCTACGGAAGATTCGGAACTTCTTGGGAAGCTGGACAAATACCAGCCACAAGATTGAAAGACTGGTTAGATCCAAACAATACTGGTCAGACAACTACAGAGACACTTCAAAATGTTTTAAGTACTCAAGAGTTTGATGATACTGGTACATTAGATATATATCCTAATCCTGCTACTACTACTATTTCTATCATAAATAATAGGTATCCTAATTTGGAGTTTTGTTTTTATAATTTACAAGGTCAAAAGGTATATTCGGGAGATATGTCTAATACTATTAACGTTATCAACGTTGAGTATTTAAAAGAAGGCATTTATTTTTTATATTTATTAAATGTAGATACCAATATTAGTTCCACAAAAAAAATAATCATAAGTAGATAAAAATAATTGACTTAAATAATAAAAAGCCTCTTTTGTATAAAAGAGGCTTTTTATTATTTTTTGCTCAGTATTTATAATATTTTTGTTTGATGGAATTAAAGAAAAAGGACATAAGAGCCCTTTCTAAAGATCAATTGAGACTGTTTTTCAAAGAAATAGGAGATCAAGAATTTAGAGGAAATCAAGTTTATGAATGGCTATGGAATAAAGGAGCTCATCAATTTGATGATATGTCTAATATTTCAAAAGATACTAGGCAGGTTCTTAAAAATCATTTTGTAATTAACCATGTTGAGGTTGACAGTTTACAAAAAAGTAAAGACGGTACGATAAAAAATGCAGTAAAACTCTTTGACGGTTTAATTGTTGAGTCAGTCTTAATTCCAACACCAAATAGAACGACAGCTTGTGTTTCAACACAAGTTGGTTGTAGTTTAGATTGTAAGTTTTGTGCGACTGCCAAGCTAAAAAAAATGAGGAACTTAAATCCTGACGAAATTTATGATCAAGTTAAAGCGATTGATCAGGAAAGTAGACTCTATCATTCTAGACCACTTTCTAATATTGTTTTTATGGGAATGGGAGAGCCTTTAATGAACTATAACAATGTGTTGAAGTCAATAGATAAGATTACCTCAGAAGAAGGCTTAGGGATGTCTCCAAAACGAATTACGGTTTCGACTTCTGGTATACCAAAAATGATAAAAAAGTTAGCTGATGACAAGGTGAAGTTTAATTTAGCAGTATCGCTACATTCAGCAATTCAAGAAAAAAGAGAGCAAATAATGCCTTTTGCAACTAAGTTTACATTACTCGATTTAAAAGAATCGCTTCAATATTGGTATGAAAAAACCAACCAGAGAATTACGTACGAATATGTTATTTGGGAAGGAATTAACGATACGCGCGAAGATATTGATGCCTTGATAAGGTATTGTAAACAAGTGCCTTGTAAAGTCAACTTAATTGAGTACAACGCTATCGATGACGACTCTTTTAAACAAGCCTCGAAAAGTGCGACAGATGCCTATATTCATACCTTAGAAAAAAACAGAATTCCTGTAACCGTAAGAAGAAGTCGAGGAAAAGATATAGACGCTGCTTGTGGGCAGTTAGCTAATAAAAAATAAAAAAGGAGCAACAATTTGTTGCTCCTTTTAAAATATATTTTGGTATTTGTTATTTTCTAACAATCTTAAAAGATTTTGTGAATCCGTTAATACTAACTTTGGCTGCATAAATACCTGTATCTAAAGATGAAATGCTTATAGTCTCATTCGTATTTGAAAGTTTTTGAGAAATCACTTCTTGTCCTAATAAATTAAATAACTGTATATTTTCAATAGAAGTGGTAGCACTTAAAATTAAGTGGTTATTTGCATTAACATAATAGTTGAAATTATTAAAAGATGTGTCAGTAATTCCTAAAATACCATCTACAGAAATATCATCAAGTAATACAGAATTAATATCAAAAGATTCAAAATGTCTAAATGTTAAATAAACAACCTGTCCATCATAAGCGGATGCATCTACAGTGACTGAAGCAGAAGAATCAGATCCATCTCCAGCAGTTGGATTTACATCATCAGAAGTTAATTTAGTTACAATTGGAGTAGCAGTTAGAAGAGTAGCAATATCGTTAGAAGTGGTCATTAAAATTGAATATTTATCATCAATAAAAGTATTATCTGTCTGATAAGTTCCTATTAAATAAGTGATAGTTGTACCTGTAACACCTGTTAGATCTATAGGTTCTTTGGTGGTTAAATAATTGTCAGGATCAAATGGTGATCCTCCTTCCCAAGAATCAGAATCTGCAGCTAGGCCAGTTAATAACCAAATTCCGGGATCGTAAACTGCATCTGCATCAAAAACTTCCCAGTTTTCGCCATCACCGTCAAAATCATTAGAATCCCAATTTGTGAAAATTTGTGTATCAACAATATCAGAATTAAAATCATCAAAAAATATTTGTGCATTCATCGTAAAAGCAAGTAAAATTGATCCTAAAAGTGTAATTTTTTTCATTATGTAGGTATTTATATTGGTTAAAAAAAATATCGAATTCGATATAACTTAAAATTAAGTAATTGATATGCCCTACACTAACACTAAATGTTTAATTAGATGTATTGAATCAGCATTGATGTGTAAAAATTAAGCACTTATAATTTCTTTGTTGAAGTAATTAAAGAATTTCTCTAGTTTTACTTAAATGTACAATTATAAACTTATTTTTGAATAGCATATGAAAACGGTTTCTCAAATTAAACAACCTATTGAATACGAAATGGAACTTTTTGAAAAAAAGTTTCAACTTTCTATGTATTCAAAAGTATCTCTTCTAAATCGAATTACTCATTATGTAGTTAATAGAAAAGGAAAGCAAATGCGACCTATGTTTGTTTTTTTAATTGCAAAAATGTTTAATAATGGTGAAGTTAATGATAGAACCTACCGAGGAGCTTCTGTTATCGAATTAATACATACCGCTACATTAGTACATGATGATGTAGTAGATGAGAGTAATAAAAGAAGAGGTTTTTTTTCCATAAATGCTCTATGGAAAAATAAGATTGCAGTTTTAGTGGGAGATTTTTTATTGTCTAAGGGTTTATTGCTTTCTATAGATAATAGTGATTTTGATCTTCTAAAAATTATTTCAACAGCAGTAAGGGAAATGAGTGAAGGAGAACTTCTTCAAATAGAAAAAGCGAGGAAGCTAGATATTACAGAGAGTGTTT
>JAAEPP010000424.1 GCA_024232495.1 Flavobacteriaceae bacterium | reverse complement strand
TAAAACTCTGAAAGGCTACCGTAGGAAAGGGAAACATGCAAAACGGTGCTCTATGAAATTCTCAATAAAATTCTGAAAGGCTACCGTACGGAAGGGGAACATGCAAAACGGTGCTCTATAAAATTTCAATAAAATTCTGAGTAGCGAATCATACATGCAAAACGGTGCTCTATGAAATTCACAATAAAATTCTGCAGGGCTACCGTAGCAATGGAGACTTGCAAACGGTGCTCCATAAATTCTTGATAAAATTTCTAACACTATTTTTGAGCAATTTTTAGGGTGAAACGTGTCACTTTGGCCCGGCCTAAATGCACAAGAAATATATATAAGCTTAACTTACAGCATTCGCTGCCTGCTGTGCCAATGTAGGCGACGGTTTTACAATTCTTCAGAAGGGTAAGCTTTGAAGCCTTACAGCTTGTTGCGTAGAAGAAGGGGAGAAAAACCCACGCCCTGGGTTTTATATTCTTGCTAAAGCCCTAGGGGGGACGAAGGTAAGCAGCAGAGCCTCCTGAGGGTGACAGACATTGTTTTCCTACGTTGTTTCGAGAATCTAGAGTTCCCACTCGGGCGAGAATATGTTCTCTATAAAACTGAAATGTCTTTATCATGACTCTTCAATCAAGACTGATATTCACCTTTGTTTCTAGAT
>JAAEPP010000423.1 GCA_024232495.1 Flavobacteriaceae bacterium | reverse complement strand
ATATGTCTGTAGAAATACTGTTTCTCAATTCTGCGGGCAATGATGTTGAGTTTTCAATTTCCCATGGCAAATAGCCCGGATATCCAGGCACATAGACCACACCCTTTATTTGAAAAGGAAGATTATTTTTTAAAATGTAATTATTGTTAACACCAAAACTTATGCTCTCTACCTCAATAGGATTCTCAATATATACTGATTCATCTTTTTTACATGAGCTAACTATGATGACAATAAGGAGAAGAAAAAAGAATTTATATTTTAGTTTATATCAAATCAATTATCTTCTGAATTGAATAAAAAATACTGTGGGCAACAACGTGTATAATTAATTGCTTTGGTAAGTGCTTCTTTGGAAAATTCCTGCGGAATTTTCTCAGGTTCGTATTTGTTTACTAATTTAGTTGCTTAAACACGCAACTAACCATACACAATTCCGTTATATGCAATACAGATGAATAAATACAAGTCTTTTTTCCTTCTCTTAATCTTCGTAATAGCTAGTTCATGCAATAAAGATGAAACAGGATCAATTGAGAATCCTAATGAGATGGGAAACACAAGTTTCGGTGTTGATAATAATTATATTTTAAAAAATAATCTTCCTTTTCAAATAAAGGGTGTAGTCTATGTACCGGGTTATCCTGGCTTTTTGCCATGGGAAATTGAAAACTCAACATCATTACCAGTAGAATTGAGAAACAGTATTTATACAGACATATATAACATTAAGGCAATGGGTGCTAACACTATTCGATTTTGGGGAGCCCCAAGATATTGTTATGAAGCACTAAAAAACGTTGAAGACCTCTATTTCATTCAAACAATTTGGATTAAGGGTGATGAGCCAGATTTTCAAAACCCTTTATTTAAAGAGAATACCAAGACATATATTCGAGAAGTAATAGATCGGATTTATTCTGTTTTCAATGATAATTCACCCCCACTAGTTGCTATTACAATTGGAAATGAACTCAGTGAATCAAGTATTTTATCCACTAACGCTGCACATCCTAATATTAGTAATTTTATCGGCAACTATATTATTACAGATTCAAACATTACTGCAACGGAAGCATTTATTGCTGAAATGGCTGATTTTGTAAGGACCTATGAATTTAGCACCTATGGCAATAAGTCATTACTAACCTATTCCAATGAAATTCGTACTGCAGATATAATAGATATACCATTTCTTGATTTCATCTCTCATAATGCATATTCTTATGCTGTGCCTTATTACAGGCCTGGTACGGTTCCAGGAAGTAGTTCAGGTACTCTATTTCAAGGTTGGATTGAAGAAATAAAGTCCAAACATCCAAATAAACCTTTACTCATTACTGAAACCGGATTGAGTGTTTCACCAAATGCATTTCATGTGGGACCACCTAACTATGGCTATGGCGGAAATACTGAGTCAGAACAAGCGACAGGCTTACTACAAAATATTAATGATATTAATACATCAGCATTACCTAGTGCAGGTGTTTGCATTCATGAATATTTAGATGCCTGGTGGAAATTTGGATTAGAAGATTCGTATTCTCAAGACCCCGATGATATTGAAGAGTGGTTTGGGATAGTCAAACTGAAAGATTCAACTGATTGGTATACAACTGAGTTTCGCAGTTTATATAATGCCCTTAAAAATACATGGTAATTAAACAATCAATAAAGCATATAACAAAACCTATAAAGAATAGCGCCCTGCGGGACGCCACTGCTCATAGCCAGACCGTTAGCAGTAATTTGAAAAAACTAATATACATACTGGCACTTTTAATAGTTCCTATAAACGTAAATGCCCAAATTGATTCTCTCAAATCTAGATTATCTTTTGATGCAGATTTTCGTTTTCGAATTGAACAAGATTGGGATTCCAAAAAATCAGATGGGTCATATAGAGAAGATAGAACAAGATTACGCTACAGATTGCGAGCAGGAGCTACCTATAAAGCGAAATGGTATGAGGTAGGATTTAGAATTCGAACTGGCAATCCTATTAAACAACAAGACCCACAATTAACACTTGGAGATGGCAATAAAGAGTTTAGCACATTACCGATTGGAATAGAGAAAGCATACTTTCAAGGTGAATGGAAAACTTTTATTTTTTGGTTAGGCAAAAACAATTTTCCTTTTGAAAAAAACAACGAATTATTTTGGAGTGACAATGTATTCCCTGAAGGAGTAACAATTGAAAGTAATTTTAATACTAATTCCAACATAATTGACAACCTTAATTTAAAAGGTGGTCATTATATCATTGCTACTTCAAATAAATCATTTGATAAAGATTCTTACTTCCAAGGATTTCAAATTTCTACTTCTTTTTTTGATAAGAGAATATCATTATTCCCATCATTTTACTATTTCAAAAATATCCCAGATATTCCTGATGGAAATGACAACTTTTATATAAACTATTCTATTCTACATATAGGTACTAAATTCAAAATTCTTAAAGATATTCCTTTGTACTCAGAATTTGATTATTACAAAAACTTACAAGATTACACAGGTAATGATTCAATACCTAGCAATCTAAAAAACCAAAATTCTGGATTAGTCTTAGGCTTAAAATATGGTAAACTCTTAAACAAAAACGATTGGATGTTCTCAACCAGTTATGCGAAACTTCAAAAATTCTCAGCAGTCGATTTTCTAGCTCAAAATGATTGGGTAAGATGGGATTATTCTTCTTCAGGATCTCCTGATGGTCGATTAACTAATTTTAGTGGAATTGAGTTGGTTGCAGGGTATAAAATTAATGAAAAAGTAAGTTTAAAAATGAAATATTATTTTGTTGAGCAACTCATCCCTTTGACTAACAATAAAGAAAATGGAAGTAGAATTAGATTAGATTTGGATGTTAAATTTTAAAAAACTACTGCTATCTTTGTTTTTAACTGAAAAGTAACACCTATAAATCAGCTACTTTTCATATACAAAACCATTATACTTCATAAAAAAGAACAATGAGAAAAGTAAGTTATATTTATTTATTATTAGGTTTATTAGTTTGCCTAAGTTGTCAAACACCAACTACAACAAAACAAGACAAAGAAGCTATTTTAACAGTGATGAACGCTCAAGAAAAAGCTTGGTCTAATAACGATTTAGAAGGTTTTATGCAGGGCTACTGGCAAAGTGATTCGTTAACATTTTACGGAAGAAATGGGATTACTAAAGGCTGGCAACAAACCTTAACTAATTATAAAAAAGGTTACCCAACCAAAGAGGCTACTGGTACTTTAAATTTTAAGGTGGAAGCTATTTCAAAAATAAGTAGCGACAGCTACTCCGTTATGGGAGCCTATCATTTAAAAAGAGAAGTTGGCGATGCCAACGGGGTGTTTTTAATTATTTTTAAAAAGATTGCGGGGGAATGGAAAATTATTGCAGATATGTCTTGTTAACCTGTTTTAAAACTTCCTGTCTGGATGAAACGGCTTGATATCTAGAGACAACTTTTTATCGGAGATTATTTCGGAAACTAATTTTCCTGTTGGGGGTCCCAAACTCCAACCCATCATTGCATGCCCCGAAGCAATAATTAAATTTTTATATTTATGAGTTCTGCCAATATAGGGCAATCCGTCCGGAGAGCAGGGACGCAAGCCAAAATCAGCGGTTGCTTCTTCCTCTTTAGTTAGAGACAATCCTTGGTAATAATTTGATACAGACTTACTAATGGCTTTTACTCTTTTAGGGTTAATGTTATCATTTATTCCTGCAAGTTCCATAGTGCCTGCAAAACGTGTAAAACCATTCATTGGCGTAACGGCAACTTTAGCTTCAACTAACAGTGCAGGAATTGTTATTCCAGTTTCTCTTTCTGTATTTATTCGATACCCTTTTCCTGCCTGTATAGGAATTTTAACTCCTAATTTACGAGTTAGCAAAGGACTCCACGAGCCAGCAGCAATTAGCACTTCGTCTGCTTTTAGTTTTCTTTTAGTGGTCATCACTTCTTTTATAGCATCTTTAGAAATGACCAAATCTTGAACTTTTTCATGGGTATAGAAGGTAACTCCCTTTTCCTTTAAATAAGATACCATTTCTGTCATAAATTCTTTAGGAGTCATATGGGCATCAGAATCAAAATAAACGGCTCCTTTACAATCTATAGCTGCATCAGGTTCCATTTTTTTGACCTCTTCAGCAGTTATATGATTAACATTCAAGCCTTCTTTAATTGCTCTCTGCCCTACCTCCCACTCTTCTTCTCCTGCTTTATCAGTCTTATATAACATCAGGAGTCCTTTTCGCTCGTAATGAAAATTAAAATCTCCTGATTGCTTAATTTCTTCATAAAGCGTTCTCCCTAAAATATTGATCTCTTTAATAATGGGAATTGCTTTTTCTACCTTCAAAGCAGTTGCCGATTTTTTAAACGCCCATGCCCATTGTAAGAAGTCTTTATCCAAACGAGGTTTCACATAAAAAGGACTAGCAGTATCAAACATCCATTTGAGCCCTTTAGTGATCATACCAGGTGCTGCTAACGGAATAATATGGCTAGGGGTAATATACCCTGCATTGACAAAGGAGGCTCCTTTAGTCATATCCGATTGATCGATGATGGTAACAGCACATCCTTCTTTCTGGAGGTAATATGCAGAACATAAACCAATGATACCTCCCCCAATAATTACAACCTCTTTACTCATTATATTTAAATTACCTGGAAACCGTGTGCGTATGGATCATCTTGATCATCAATAATAATGGTATTGTATCCATATACTTTTGCCCATCCTTGAATACTAGGAATAATTGCTTTTTTCCCATCCAATATTGTTTCTTCTTCAATTCTTCCTACAAAAGTGGAACCTATAAAACTTTCATGAACAAATTCATCCCCCAGTCTTAATTTTCCTTTTGCATATAATTGTGCCATCCTTGCAGATGTTCCCGTACCACATGGGCTTCTATCAATGGCTTTATCTCCATAAAACACCGCATTTCTTCCAGAAGATTTTGGATCTATTGGATCACCGGTCCATAATAGATGACTAACATCTCTAATGGTATCATTTTCTGGATGGATAAACCTATTTGGGTATTTGTCATTGATTCGTTTTCTTACAAGTTGAGAATATTGAATTAATTTACCCGCCGTAAAATCTTGTACTCCGCTAAAGTTGGTCTGTGGATCTATTATAGCATAATAGTTTCCTCCATAAGAAACATCAAAACTAATGTCCCCTAATTCTGGACAATCAATCGTTAAATTTTCAGCAGCTAAATACGATTTTACATTTTTTAGTTTAACCCATTCTACCTTATTGTTAGTCTCTTTATATTCTATTTCTACTAAACCTGCAGGAGTCTCCATTTTGATGATTCCTGGTTTTTTGGGTATCACTAAACCTTCTTCAACCGCAATAGTAATCGCTCCAATAGTTCCATGCCCACACATGGGCAAACAACCCGAAGTTTCTATAAATAATATTCCAAAATCGTTTTCGGGATGTTGAGGTTTAAAAAAGAAACTACCGCTCATCATATCATGGCCTCTTGGTTCAAACATTAACCCTTTTCGGATCCAGTCGAATTCTTTAATAAAGTGTTGTCTTTTTTCACTCATGGAATTCCCTAAAAGATCTGGGCGACCCGAAGTCACAACTCTTACAGGGTTTCCGCAAGTATGCGCATCAATACATTTAAAAATGGTTCTACTCATTCTTATTTTTTGTGATATAATTATTGATTCTTTTTTCGAGTATTGACAAGGTAACTGTTCCTTGTTCTAGAACAACTTCATGGAATTCTCTAATGTCAAAATTTGTTCCTAATTCTTTTTCTGCATTTGTTCTAAGCTCTCTTATTTTAAGCTCTCCAATTTTATAAGATAAGGCTTGACCGGGCCAAGAAATGTAGCGATCGGTTTCGGTATTAATTTCATGAATAGAAAGCGCCGTGTTTTTTGACATGTATTCAATCACTTGATCACGGGTCCAGCCTTTAGCATGGATTCCTGTGTCCACTACCAGTCTGCAAGCTCTCCACATTTCATACGTTAGTTTTCCGAATTGTTCGTAAGCAGTGGTGTACATTCCCATTTCTTCAGCTAAAAACTCACAATACAATCCCCAACCTTCCCCGTATGCAGACAAATAAGTATTCTTTCTAAATTGTGGTATGCTATCCCCTAACTCAAGGTTTAAGGAACCTTGTAAATGATGTCCTGGTACTGCTTCATGAACCGTAAGAGACGGTAAAACATATAAAGGTCTACTTGGTAAATCATAGGTGTTTACCCAATAATACCCTGGGTCGGTACTATTTTTACTAGTTCCTACATAGCGTCCCGTGGTATACTTAGGAGCAATCGCAGCTGGTACGGCCGCTACCCCATACGGTTTTCTTGGTAAGGTTTTAAAAAATCTTGGTAATTGTTCGTCGGCTCTTTTTGCCATATCTCTAGCAATCATTAACAATTGCTCAGGACTGGTTGCGTAAAACTGAGGATCGGTTCTTAAAAAGTCAAGGAATTCTGAAAAACTACCTTGAAATTCTAATTCTAAAATAATTTTTTCCATCTCGTTTTTTATTCTAGCAACTTCATCTAAACCAATTTGATGAATTGCATCTGCAGAGTACTGAGTACTCGTTGTATAATAATTAATTCTGTTTTGATAATATTCTTTTCCATTTGGTATTTCTGAAATTCCAATAGCGCTTCTTGTTTTAGGATAATACTCCTCCTCAAAAAAAGTTTTAACTACCTTAAATTGCGGAATTACATGTTTCGTTATCGCTACTTCGGCAGCTGTTAAAATGGAATCTTTTTGAGATAAGCTTAGAGCTCTCGGTAAGTCATTAAAAGGAGTATAAAAATAACTTTCTTTAAAATCACTAACGATATGATCATTATAACTTGATTCGTAGCCATTAAAAATAACTCGTGGTTGAGAGACTCCTTTTTCCAATCCTTCACGCAATAAAGGAAGAAATTGGTTTACCCGATCTGGAATTGCATTTAGTTGATCTAAATATCTTTTAACTTGATTATAATTTTGAAAAGGTCGAACGATAAAGGGAAAGCTCGTGTGAAACCCGGAATCTGAAAGTAATGGATTTAAAAATCGTTCAAAATCATAATAATCAATGGTATCTTGTAATTTAAATTTTAGTAATTCTAAGGAAATGGATTCTGTTTCTGATAGGTTTTTAGGATTGATTTTGTTTAATTGTTTTAATTGTTTTTTAGCATAATTTGCTTCCTTTTTAAATTGCTCTTTAGAGAATAATCCTAAGGGATACTTTTTCCAATCATAGGTATTTCGTTCTTCAATTTCAGTAATCACTTTATTTAATAATTCCGAGTCTGGGTTTTCAAAATTTATTGAAAAACTCATAAAGACGAATCCTATAAAAAAAGCAAGATTTCGAAAAAACTTCATAAACATTTAAATTTTATTGGACGTATTTAAACCATTCACAAATCTGGTAATTCCTAATGGATTGTTATTTTTTAATTCAGCTGGTAGCAGTTCATTTGGCCAACTTTGGAAACTAAAAGGACGGACCCATCTTTTAACTGAGTGTATTCCTACAGCTGTAAAACGACTGTCTGTTGACGAAGGGTATGGACCACCATGTAACATCGCTGGACAAACCTCAACACCTGTTGGAACCCCATTAAAGATAATTCTACCCACTCTATTTTGTAAGGCATCTATAACCGAACTGTATTTTTCGAGCTCCTCTTTTTCTCCTAATACCGTTCCCGTTAATTGACCCTCTAAATGATTAATAATAGTTTCTAATTCTTCAGAATTTTTACATTCGACCACCATTGAAAAGGGGCCAAAGACTTCTTGATGTAAGGTGGTATTTTCTAAAAAAGTTTCGCCTTCTACTGTTACTACGGTTTGCCTTGCGTGATTTACTGCTACACTACCATTAAAATCAGCCTTTACTGTCAAACCATCTTGTTGTAAAGCAGTTTGCTTGTTTCTTTCATAGTTGCCAATAATTGTTGGGTGCAACATACAGGAAGGTTCTAATTTCACTATTTCTGTAGAAAGTACCTGTATAAATTTAGATAAATTAGCTCCTTTAATTCCAAGAATTAATCCAGGATTGGTACAAAACTGACCGGTCCCTAAAGTAATAGAGCCTGCATAGGTTTTCGCCAAAGCATTCCCATTATTTTGAAGAGCTTGCGGCAATAATACCACTGGATTAATACTCCCCATTTCAGCTAACACTGCTATAGGCTCTTCGCTTTGCCCAGCAATATCATACAACGCTCTTCCTCCTTGAATACTTCCTGTAAAACCGACTGCTTTAATATCTGGATGCGTCACCAATTCGATCCCTACTTCTATACCTGAACTGTTTAAATTAGAAAACACGCCGTTTGGCATATTTGTTTTTTGAGCAGCGCTGATAATCGCTTCTGCTACCATTTCTCCAGTTCCGGCATGCATTGGATGCGATTTACAAATTACGGGGCAACCTGCCGCTAAAGCAGATGCCGTATCACCTCCAGCTGTTGAATAAGCAAATGGAAAATTACTGGCTCCAAATACAACTACAGGCCCTAAAGGAACCATCATTTTACGAATATCTTGTTTTGGAATGGGTTTTCTATCT
>JAAEPP010000422.1 GCA_024232495.1 Flavobacteriaceae bacterium | reverse complement strand
TTTCTAGTTCCCAATGAAACTTAGTGAAAACTTAGCCCCGCAATAAGAGTTCACCTATATTTCTTACCGCGTCCGCATTTTCCATGGAACAAAACGATCCTGTTTGCTCTTCGACGTTGTAAACATACGTATTACAACAGTTCTGTCCATGGGAACAACCAAGAACTTATTACTTCAACAGTTTTTTCTAGTTCCCAATGAAACTTAGTGAAAACTTAGCCCCGCAATAAGAGTTCCCCTAAATTTCTTATAAAGTACGCATTTTACCATGGAATAAAACGATTCTGTTTGCTCTAAAACGTTGTAAACATATGTATTACAACAGTTCTGTCCATGAGAACAACCTAGAACTTATTACACCGAGAGTTTCTTATAGTTCCCCATGAAACTTAGTGAAAACTTAGCCTCGCAATAATAGTTCATCCATTTCTTATAATATACGCGTTTCGCATAGAATAAAACGATTCAGTTTGCTCTAAAACGTTGTAAACATACGTATTACAACAGTTCTGTCTATGGGAACAGCCTAGAACTTATTCATTCAACGGTTTTTTATAGTTCCCAATGAAACTTAGTGAAAACTTAGCCCCGCTTTAAGAGTGCACCCTAATTTCTTATAAAGTACGCAGTTCCCATGGAATAAAACGATTCTGTTTGCTCCACAACGTTGTAAACATACGTATTACAACAGTTCTGTCTATGGGAACAGCCTAGAACTTATTACTTCCGGGGTATCTTATAGGTCCCCGTGAAGCTTAGTGAAAACTTAGCCCCGCAATAAGAGTTCACCTCAATTTCTTATAAAGTATTCCTTTCGCATGGAAAAAAACGATTCCGTTTGCTCAAAAACTTTGTAAACATACGTATTACTACAGTTCTGTCTATGGGAACAGCCTAGAACTTATTACTTCCGGGGTTTCTTATAGTTCCTCATGAAAC
>JAAEPP010000421.1 GCA_024232495.1 Flavobacteriaceae bacterium | reverse complement strand
ACATACTTCAAATGCTGCTTGTTAGAAAGCTGACATTTTCAGCTTTTCTGTGATAACCATTTTTATATTGTGGCTATATAAGTTCAGTTTTTATCGCCGATCGAAATAATTCGATATAAACAATTGCAAGGTGAGCTATCTGCGTGCAATGTAAGTCATTGTTTAATAATGCTATTCTCGGATTAGCATTTTGGACCATATTTCAAACCTTTGGTACCGCACACAGAATAAAGTTTTACTAATATCTAATCCAAAATATTTTTTGCTCATTCTTAAAATGAATATCTGGAGAGCGGGCTCAAGTTTTTCTGAGAAAAGTATTGTTATGTTTTTAATTTATTATTTAAAACACAATCGTTTTGATTTCAAAATAAAAATAAAGTAAAATATTCACAGATTCTATTAAAAAATTAAATTGATTTTTTTAGTGAGCCCGCTGTTCATTGATTTCTGTTTAATTTATCTGGTATTAATAAAAAAAATCATGAGTTTTGTAGTGAGTTCTGTATGCGGTCCCGAAAGTACAGTTCAGAGACCTTAATTTGAAGATGGGAATAATGATAACTCCTATAATTTGTTATTGTAGGGTAGTTTAGACTTGCACAAGTAAAATGTATTAGTTTCACCTAAATTCTCTGAAAAAAATAGGAACCTAGGTGTATTAATAAGGAAAAACAGTGCATATTGGGGATCCCGCCCTTAAAATGATCACTTATAACGTATTTATACACCTTTCTCATATATATTTTTCATTTTGCTGCCACATTTATTATTGT
>JAAEPP010000420.1 GCA_024232495.1 Flavobacteriaceae bacterium | reverse complement strand
GTACTTAAGTTTCTTAAAAGTTTCTTATTTTTGATACGCACTTAACATCAAATTTTGCACTTTCCCTCGCATATTTCTTGTATTAAAGTGAAACCCACCAACTAATACAATTAGACTTAACATCCTGTGTTACTCTAAATAAAAACGTGTTGCTAACTTAAATCAAGCAAGAATGTATTGTTTACATATTACTTTCCGGCTCAGAAAGTCCTCTTATATTTTCTCGGAGTTTCTTAAAGATATTGATGTAGTTCTAAAAGTTTCTTAAATTTTTGGGACTCTAGTACTAGGTTTCTTATAAACCGGTTTCTTTTTAAAAAAAAAACGTGTACTGCCAAATATGTTGAAAATAGTTTTTTTTTATTTTTGTATGGGGTCACTTGAAGATTAACAAAAGATAAAAACCTTATATATCCATGGGCAGACATGTTGTAGCAGTATTCCCAAATTGAATTTTAAGAAAACATACAATTGAAGTTGAGTTTATCACTATTACCCAGAATTCACCACGCGACATTCACCCTGAATTTCTCAAAATGATTTGCAGCACTCGATTCCTTTTGAAGGACCTTGACTAGGACCCAGTACTATAAGTTCATTATATTTCGGGGTATGTTTTTACCACTTTGTAGAACCAAAAGTTATTTTTGTTCCTTAATTCTCTCACTTCTCATTTCGTGTCGAAGAATGTGAAACAATAAATGAAGGACAATTCCAAAGTTTGTAATAGACTAAACTTAAAGAAAAAGGGTTAATGTGCAAAGAAGGCTCTTCGGTAGGGCATCTGTTGCATTTTAATTATACAAAGCGAGTTAAATCAAAATGTATTAGGTTGATTTGCAGCTTATCCTCTGAGCAAGATAATTTTTGCTGAAAATAACTAAAACGTACCACTTATCTATAGCTGCGATGGTCGCTGCGTGAGAGGGGCCTATTGTGAGAAGTAAATATGCTGTAGTAGGGCTCCATTGAATGATTTAGGTAACTAATAAATACACGCTCTTTTCAAGAGACCTTTTAAAAGGAACCTACATTATACCAGGCGGAGAGTAGGGTAATGGTCACTCGCTCGAGGGAGAAATTTATGAAATCTACCGTTTTTGGTCAGTTCGCAGAGGCTGATCTCAAGAATCGATGTTTCAGGGGGATTTTTGGGGCAATCAGTCTCATTTCCGTGTTTAAAGTCTCGTTTCCATGCATCTTTACCAAACCAAGGAGAAAACAGTTTTGAGCAGAGATAAATATCTAAAAGAATGAGCATGTGTGCGGAGATAGCAAACATCTAAAAGTAGATTAAGTATGTTTGCTGGGCGTGAATGTTAAAAATTGAACTTAGAACTGCCAAGGTGGGCAACAGCTTTTTTTTATGATGATCATACTGAAAAATCGTCCAATTTCTATCTTTTGAGGGGCATCAAAACCATATACACGTTTTTGCTTAAGGAACCTAGCGTAAGGCTTAGTTCTTTCAGTTCCTTATTTTTAGACCACTTTTGACCACTTTGTAGTTCTTAAAGCTACATTTCAAAAACTATTAAGTTTTTTTTTATTTGATTTGGCCCTTGTTTTTTGACTTTCTACATGTAGTTCAGTTCAGTTCAGTAGTTTAATTGATTTTGAGGCAGTTGCCTTTGTATCGGCAGCATTTCTTATAAACGGCTCCTTATAAAAAAGTGTAAATGTGCTTAAAAGCCTGTTAGATTTTTTTCATCAAGCCTTGGAGTTGCTTATTGTTTACCTCACTCTGATACTGGATATAATTAAATTGCTTACTAAAAAGGCTTCTTAAAAAAAGTATACGAGCGCATTATATCCAAGAAGCATATAAGGAAATCCTGATTTATAATTTGATAATTAAGATTTCATTTCTTAGGCGGCGAGCTGGCAGTTTATTATAAAACACCTTATATAGTAATCGAGGCACGCTTCAAGTCCTGCTGAGCAAGCAAATATTGGATACATCTGGGTACTCAGACTACTCGTGCCGCATTTCCTGTACGAAAAAATTTAATGAAGCCCAAGATGGTGAAAAACTTCCTATCAAAATCAATAAAAGGGACTTTCCCGTGACTCCCTGCGTGTAAAGTAAATTAGCATGCGGGAATTACCACAATCT
>JAAEPP010000419.1 GCA_024232495.1 Flavobacteriaceae bacterium | reverse complement strand
CTTGTTTTTATTTTTGAGTGTCAAAAGATGTTTATTTCAGCTATTGAGAAACATTGATAGTGTGGATTGAGTTGTGGTTGAGCCTTCGGGTAACAGGAAACACGTTGTCCAGGTCTTGGCTGACAATTGATGACTTTCCCACACCTTTGTTCCCAAACAGCACTATGTCATACAAGGGGGCTTTCTTCCACTAAAATGGACTGTTTAATGACTCTCTTTGTTTGGTCATAATCACAAGCTGTCTGCAACCTTGCAGACCCTTCTCATCATAAACTGATTGAACAACATTCATTGCCGCAAGAAAAAACGGGCTCAATTTAATTTTCTGGCTTTTTGACAACTGCTTTCATTTTTTAGTGTAAAAAGATGCTTATTTCAGTTATTCAGCAACATTGATAGTGTGGAGTGAATTGTGGTTGAGCTTCCGAGTAACAGGAAACATGTTGTCCAGAAATTGGCTGACGATTGATGACTTTCCCACACCTTTGTTCCCAAACAGAACAATGTCATACAAGGGGGATTTCT
>JAAEPP010000418.1 GCA_024232495.1 Flavobacteriaceae bacterium | reverse complement strand
TCCCGATGAACGCCAAATAACATATAACCTTAGAAATCACCGTGTCTTTGACCAAAATATTGTACGGACCAATCGTTTTGCAAATACTTATTTTCAAAACACACTTTACGAATGGAATAAACTTGACAAGGAGGTCCAAAATGCTGAATCCATTGCTCGGTTTAAGAACAAGTTGCTTTCTATGATAAGACCAGAAGGAAATTCGGTGTATAATATTCACGACATTTTAGGCGTTAGAAATTTAAGCAGACTACATTTGCAATTTAGTGCGCTAAACGAGCATAGATTCAGGCATAATTTTGATTCCTTAACCCCAATTTGTTTATGCAGAACAGCAAAAGAAGATAATGAACACTATCTCCTGCACTGCCCTTTGTATGGCAGGAAGCGTTGTGATCTCCTTGGTCAGCTCTCGGAAATTCCCAGTTTAGATCTTTCAAATTATGATTCGAAATCCCTATGCACATTGCTTCTATATGGGTCTCCGCATTTGAATATAATTGATAACAGAATAATTTTAGAGGCTACAATATCTTTTATTAAAGCAACAATACGGTTCGACTGAATGCAGCACCCCTTATTTAATTTTTTTTTCTTTCTTGCTTTCTTTCTTTCTTTTCTTTTTTTTAAAAAACATTTGTCTGAAATTGTGTTAAATTTTATGTGCTCGGTAGCAATTAAATGTAATTTAAAAAATATTGTAAGTGCGATTTATAGCATCAGATGTTGTATTATTGTT
>JAAEPP010000417.1 GCA_024232495.1 Flavobacteriaceae bacterium | reverse complement strand
TAACTTCCACACTACTTCTATGTTGGAATTTAATAGCATTAATTCGTTTACGTCTTTCTGCAAATCTTTAATAACTTCTATTGTTACTTGATTAAGTTTATTCATAATTTTTGGTTTTTAAATTCTTTGTAAAGATAATACTTTTTTTAATATAACAACTATCTTTTTAATTTATTTTAAATTATTTTTTAAATATCCCAAGTTTCAAGCTTGTTTTTTTATAGCCACTCCACATATTAAGAACTTCATTATATTCAGTTGAAGAAAGCCTGTTTACTATTCGAATACATTTAGAACCGTAAGGGCTTCGACATACTACTGTATATTTTTCACCTATTTTTTCTATTCTGTAATTTTCTGAGTTTTCTGTAATTTTCATAATTATTTAATTTAAGGTTATTTTGTTTCTTTTTGTTGGTACAAAGATAAACCTTTTTTTGAAACTACCAAGACTTTTTTTAATTTATTTTTAAAATATATTTAATTTAAGTAACATCATAGTCTTAATCATTTTCTCTCTAGCTTTACCTTTGTACAATTTACTGTATAATGCGAAGACTGTCCTCATCATAGCGAACTCATTTTTACCTGATAAGTTTTTCTCACACCATTTTTTACCGTAACCTTTACATACTAATACATTATCTGAACGATCTCCAGTAACTATCTGCTCATATATATTATATAGAGCTTCATCTTTACTAACATTAATAAAGGATCTTTTACGGTAGTTAAATATAGTGCATTCAAATTGCATATAATCTTTATCTATAGCTATTATAACACAGTTATCCTTCCCATAATAATGTAAGAACTTAGCTACTAGATCATCTGTCTCTATTCCAAATCTACTTTGTACATCTAAATTATCTTGTACATGTTCTATAAGCTCAGCGAAAAACTCAGGTTTAGGAGTTCCTGCTCTATTGGCTTTATAATTTTTATCTAATTTCTTTCTATAGTTATTTCTACAAAAGCCTACAGGTATTATCTCAGTATTACCTTCTCCGTATCTATTCTCAAGATGATACTCTACATCATTATATCTACTCCAAAAGCTCTCAGATGCTTCATCAAAGTCTTCAGCTCCATAACAAGCCTCGTATACTAAACTATCTATATCAAATATTCCTTTCATAATTTATTGGTTTTCTAAAGGTTAAAATATTTTACTGTTATAAGTGACACTACTGTTATTATAAGTAATGCCACTATAAATCTAATTACATCTTTCATATTAAAAGAGATGTTCGAATACACAGTCCTGAACAAATTCAGAGTTATCGTTAAGCTCTGCTAATTGATCTACTGTCATTTCTACTTCGTCATACTCTGCATACTCTATATAAGCATCTACAAAGTCAGGGTAGTCTTCTAAGTCTACTCCTCCTAATTCTACGTTTCCTACTAAATACAAGTTAATCATAATTTTGGTTTTTTAAATGGTTTATAATTTATTATTGGTACAAAGATAAATATATTTTTTAATTATCCTAATGTTTTTTTAAAATTATTTTTTATCTCAATTAATATACATGACATATTACAAATACTATGCCAAAAGAAATTATAAGATATATTTTGTCTCTTCTATATTATATAGGGTTAACACTAAAAAGGTTAAAGCACTGATACACATATTATTACAGAGCTAAAAGCGTGTTAATTTCGTCCTCTAGACTGCTTACGAGGAGCAAATCCACACGGACATTGTGTCATGACACTTATTTTCTTCTACTTAAAATGTCAGATATTACCTCTTCACATTCCTTTTTATTTGAAGGCATATATATTACTCTTTTGTCTTTGTTTTGGTGTAAATAGTTCTTAAACATTTTCCATCTAAGAACAAATGAATCAGTTTTAAAACCTTTAGTTTCTATTATAAATGACTCAGATACAAAATCAGGGGTGTATATAATTTGTCTTATGTTTTTATTGGATTTAAGTTTCATAGGTTTCTTACCTATTTTCTCGAAGCATTCATTTTCTAGATCAAAAGAATCTATCAAAACAAACTTCTCTGATTCATATCCAAAGTCTATCTTATTATCTTTTAATAAATTATACATATACCCTTCTAATTTAGATGCAAATTTAATTCCATCTACTTTTACTTTCTTAGCTCTGATTAAAGACTTTCCCATAGTTTTTTTTATTTTTTCCAAGTTTTCATTACTTTCTCTATACCTCTACTACCAAAATAGAATACTGTCATAGTTCCAAATAAAGATTGTATTACTGGAACATATAAAGGATTAATAGTAAACTCACCTATATTACCGTCAAAGAATACCATAGATAAGAACATTATAAACATAGATCCATAAGTAATAGGTCTTACAAGTCTAGTTATAGTATGCTCATTATCATACTTTAACCTCTTAGTTACCTCAACCATTTCAATCATATCATACTCCATCTCACGAAGTAAAAGCTCTTTCTCACTATCAGACAAATCACCGTCCCCACGTATAGCATCACCTAATTTACTTAATCCTTCTATACCTGTTATTGATCCTGCTATCTCTAATAGTTCAGGCGCAACCTTAGTACCTGTCTTAGATAACCATCTTAAAGCATTACCTACGAAAGTACCTTCCCCTCCGTTTTTCTTTAGCTTAGGATTTTTGTTATTTGCCATACTATATATATTATGAAAATTATTCTTAATGTTAATACTGTTGTCTTAGGATATTTAATTCTGTCTAAAACTATAATCCCTCCATTTAAACATATAAGTATATGAAATAGAAATATTATTATGTTTTTAATCATTTAAAGAAATCAATTATATCCTTGTATTCTTTTTGAACATCAAAACTAGGACAGGCCTTGTTACTAAACTCATTATGTCCATGTAGAGTGGCATCAGGATACTTATCCATAAGATCTAATATAAGAGATCGCAATCTACCCTCTTGATTTTCTGTTCTTGTATCTTTAGGAGATAAATTCTCATCAACCCCACCAACGTATGTTATTCCTATAGAACCTTTATTATATCCTCTTGTATGTGCTCCTGCTCTTCTTAAAGGTCTACCTTCTTTTAAATGTCCGTTTATATCTACTACATAATGATAACCTATATCACTCCACCCTCTGTCAAGATGCCATTGTCTAATATCATCTACAGAAACATCTCTACCTTCAGGAGTTGCTGTACAATGTATTATTATTTTATTTATCTTTCTCATCGTAATAAACTGTTATCTCATTCATTTCATCCTCTATATCAAGCTCATGCTTTTTATTTACTAATACTTGAGATCTTAGATTTTCTTTATGAAGCTCTGATTCTCTCTTATCTTTTTTTATAGGGATATATATTCTAACTATTACAATATGGATTATACCTGCTAAAGTCATAAGTCCTGAGATGAAAGTAAAGCCTGTGAAAGTCTCACCTGTCATAGCCTTCACTGTAGAGGCAATCCAAACCCCTACAGCACTGACATCTAAAACTCTAAAAACAAATGATTTCATGTAATATAGTCGTATTATATACTGTTTTTGTAACTCATCTATTATATCCTACTATTCGTCTACAGTTTATTATCCTCCTGTTAATTCTAAGTTTACAGATGTAGGAGTTAACATTTCTGTTAAAGCATCTTCAGCCTCTTGTTTTTTAGCTAAGTGACCTGCACTATCAACACCACCCCAAACATCTATAATCCAGTCTGCTACTTGAGACTCTGTTAAAGTACTAAACTCTGAGAATGTAGATAAATCTGTTGTATCTAAGAGGTCATCTCCTGAAACTATAGTTGAGTTACCTAAACCATCACTACACTCATTGTACCAATACACTTTATATATTACATTAGACTCAGTGTTACCTGAGTCGTCTGTATGGCTTGGATAAACATCTACGTTTATTATTTTTGTATTTATAGTTACTGACATATTTTTATCTTTTTTTTATTTTATATTATTAAG
>JAAEPP010000416.1 GCA_024232495.1 Flavobacteriaceae bacterium | reverse complement strand
TCAAACGGTCTTAACTCCTCAAAAGATTGATTTAAAATTTTCTGGCGTATTATTTTACAGCCCATCAGGAATTGAAAGTTTTTTACAAAATAATACGACACAAAATCGAGTTGCATTCTGTATTGGAGAAACGACAGCGTCTAAAGCAAGATTGCATTTTGACACCGTTATTGTTGCCAAAAGCACCTCTAAAAATGGAGTTATTAATGCCGTTAACAACTATTTCGAAAATCCAATAAAAGTGTCATGATAAATAGAACTAGACGTCTTCGTAAAACAGCAAACATTCGTAGATTGGTTAGAGAAAATAAACTAACCGTAGATGACTTTATATATCCGATTTTTATAGAAGAAGGAGAACATATTGAAACGGAAATTAAGTCCATGCCCGGTATAAAACGTTTTTCACTGGATACTGTTTCTAAAGAATTAGATGAGTTAACTGCACTAAATATTCCGGCAGTGTTATTGTTTGGTATTCCTTCGGAAAAAGATGACACAGGAACTGAAACCTGGAACGATGATGGAATTATTCAAAAAGCAATTCGTTATATAAAGAAAGAATACCCTAATTTATACGTGATTACCGATGTTTGTTTCTGTGAATATACCAACCACGGCCATTGTGGGGTCTTAAATGATCTAGAGGTGGATAATGAGGCCACTTTAGTCAATATCGCTAAGCAAACCCTCTCTCACGCAAAAGCTGGTGCCGATATGGTGGCACCGTCTGGCATGATGGATGGTACAATTATCACCATGAGAGCGGCCCTAGACAAAGAAGGGTATTATGATCTTCCAATAATGGGTTATACCGTAAAATATGCTTCTGCTTTTTATGGTCCATTTAGAGATGCAGCAGATTCTGCCCCATCTTTTGGAGACCGAAAAACATACCAAATGGATCCCGCTAATAGAGCTGTTGGTCGAAGAGAAGCAGCTTTTGACGACGCAGAAGGTGCAGATATTCTGATGGTTAAACCAGCGCTCTCCTATTTAGACATTGTTAGCGATTTAAAAAATAACTTTGACCACCCTATCGCTTGCTATAACGTTAGCGGGGAATATGCAATGATAAAAGCAGCAGCTGAAAAAGGATGGATTGATGGGGAACGTGTAATGATGGAAAGTTTATTATCTATGAAAAGAGCAGGTGCAGATATCATCATCACTTACTTTGCAAAAGAAGCAGCAAAAATTTTAAAAAGAAGTTACACATGAATTTTGATAGATCGAAAAGGCTTTTTGAAGAAGGTCAAAAAAACTTAGTTGGAGCAGTTAATTCTCCTGTTAGAGCTTATAAGTCTGTCGGTGGAACTCCTTTGTTTATCAAAAAAGCAAAGGGAAGTAAGATTATAGATGTCGATAATAATCAGTACATCGATTTAGTCTTGTCCTATGGCCCCATGATTCTAGGACATCGTCCTAAAAAGATTGAAAAATCGATAGTAAAAGCGTTAAAAAATGGATATACTTTTGGTGCTACCTCAGCGGGTGAGATTGAACTGGCAAAAATAATTTGTGACGCTTTTCCTAGCATGGATAAAGTTCGTTTTGTTAACTCAGGAACCGAAGCTGTTTTGAGCGCTTTACGGTTGGCTAGAGCTTTTACGAATAAAAATAAGATTATAAAATTTTCGGGGTGTTACCATGGTCATACCGACGCTCTTCTAGTGGCAGCTGGTTCTGGATTGGCAACGCTAAGTCTTCCCGGATCTAGTGGGGTCCCAAAAGAAGCTGTGCAAAACACTCTGATTGCAGAGTATAACAATATTGAAAAAGTTAAAAATCATATCAACAAACACGATGATATCGCTGCAGTCATTCTGGAACCTATCACCGGAAATATGGGGGTAATAGTACCCTCACCGGAATTCATATCGGAACTGAGGAGAATTACCAAAGAAAAAGGGATTTTAATTATTGCCGATGAGGTCATGACTGGATTTCGATCTAAATTTGGAGGCGCTCAAGAGTTAATTGACTTAGAAGCTGATATTACCTGCCTTGGAAAAGTAATTGGAGGAGGCTTTCCTGTAGGTGCTTATGGTGCAAGAAATGAAATTATGGAAATGGTTGCTCCCCTTGGCGATATGTATCAAGCGGGAACTCTTTCAGGAAATCCCATCGCAATGGCTTCTGGCATCGCTACTTTAAAAGAATTAAAAAAACAAAACCCCTTTGACACCTTTAATAAAGTAGCTGAAAAAATAGAAACAATACTAAAGGAGGCAGCTAAAGAAAATAATATAGCGCTTCAAGTGAATCGATTTGGATCGATGATCAACCCTTTTTTTTCAAAAAATAGAGTTGTAGATTTTGAGACCGCTCAAACTTCCGATACCGAAAAATTTAAAACATTTTTTTGGAGTATGATTCAAAATGGTGTGTTTTTGCCACCTTCTCAATTTGAAGCATGGTTTTTATCTACAGCCCTTTCAAACAAGGATTTAAAAATTATAGAAAAAGCAATTTACGCAGCGATGCAAGCAATTGATCAACATCATAACTCATAATAAATGTTTAAAAACGATCTATATTTAAGAGCGCTAAAAGGAGAAATAGTAGAGCGTCCACCTGTTTGGATGATGCGTCAAGCCGGTAGGTATTTGCCTGAATTTATTAAGATTAGAGAGAAATATGATTTCTTTACGCGTTGTAGAACTCCTGAATTGGCTTCCGAAATTACGGTGCAACCCATTAGACGCTATGGAATGGATGCTGCCATTTTGTTTTCAGATATTTTGGTAATACCACAAGCAATGAATATTGAAGTGGAGATGAAACCTGGTGTTGGCCCCTGGCTACCAAACCCCATCCGAACTCAAAAAGATCTTGACCGCGTCATTGTTCCTGACGTTACTGTCGAGTTGGATTATGTCATGAAAGCCATAAAAGCATCAAAAGACTTATTAAACAATGAAATTCCTTTAATTGGTTTTGCGGGATCACCATGGACTATTTTATGTTATTGTGTTCAAGGACAAGGCTCTAAAAACTTTGATAAAGCAAAAGAGTTTTGTTTTACACAGCCTATTTTAGCCCATACCCTATTACAAAGAATAACAAGTACAACGATCGCCTACCTTAAAGAAAAAGTAAAAGCAGGTGTAGATGCTGTACAAATATTTGACTCCTGGGGAGGTATGCTTTCACCTACTGATTACCAAGAGTTTTCCTGGCAATATATCAATCAGATAATAGAGGCTTTAAAAGACGAAGTTCCAGTAATTGCTTTTGGAAAAGGCTGTTGGTTTGCTTTAGAAGAAATGGCCAAATCGAAAGCTGCTGCATTGGGAGTTGACTGGACTATTAACCCAAAAATAGCGAGAAAATTAGCTGGAAGCAAAATTACATTACAAGGAAATATGGATCCAAGCCGATTGTTATCTTCTCCATCCCATATTAAAAAAATGGTAACAGAGATGATCCGGAGTTTTGGTAAAGACCGGTATATTGTAAATTTAGGACACGGTATTTTACCAAATATTCCTTTGGAAAATGCCAAAGCATTTATTGATGCTGTTAAAGAATTTGAAGCCTAATTTGGTATGAAAAACTTAATTCAAAAATACAATATACCAGGGCCACGATACACTAGTTATCCAACGGTTCCCTATTGGGACAAGGAAGGAATAACTATTGATAATTGGAAACGCTCAACACTAAAGGCTTTTGATAAAAGTAATGATTCGGAGGGGATTAGCTTATATATTCATCTTCCTTTTTGCGAAAGCCTCTGTACGTTCTGTGCTTGTCATAAACGAATTACCAAAAGACATACCGTAGAAGAACCTTATTTGGATACGGTACTTAAAGAATGGAATTTATATTGTGATTTATTGGTAAAAGCACCTAAGATTAGAGAAATACATCTTGGAGGGGGAACTCCTACTTTTTTTTCTTCTGAGAACCTAAAAAAACTAATCAACGGTATTTTTAAAAGAGCAGAAAAGTTTAAAGAGTTTGAATTTAGTTATGAAGGACATCCAAATCACACTACTAAAGAGCAATTGCAGACTCTATACGATTTGGGTGCACGAAGAAATAGCTTTGGAATACAAGATTATGACCCAGTAGTTCAGAAAGCAATTAACCGTATTCAAAGCTTTGAACAGGTTAAAAAAGTAAACGACTGGTCGCGTGAAATAGGTTATAATTCTATAAGCCATGATTTAATTTTTGGTTTACCATTTCAGACCGAAAAAAGTATTCGAACCACTATAAAAAATACCATTGCGCTAAAACCAGACCGCATAGCTTACTACAGTTATGCGCATGTTCCATGGATAAAAGGAGTTGGCCAAAGAGGTTTTGATGATAACGATTTACCAAAAGATGATGAAAAAAGACATCTATACGAATTGGGAAAACAACTTTTTTTCGAAAATGGTTATGTAGAAATTGGGATGGATCATTTTGCGCTAAAAACTGACACTTTATATAAATCCTTGCTAAGTAAACAGATTCATCGAAATTTTATGGGTTATACCGCAAGTAAAACAAAATTAATGATAGGTTTAGGAATGTCCTCTATTAGTGATTCCTGGTATGGTTTTGCTCAAAACGAAAAAACAGTTGAAGGTTATGCAGAAACAGTAAATAAGGGTATGATTCCAATTTTTAGAGGCCATTTATTAACCGAAACCGATTTAATTATTCGCAAGCATATTTTAAATTTAATGTGTAATCTAAAAACACAATGGGATTTAGGATTACCTCTTTCGATAAAAAAAGAAATTATAGGACGATTACAAGAAATGGTGGCAGACCAACTAATAGAAGTTACCGATACCCAAGTAATCGTAAAAGAAGAAGGTAGAATGTATGTGAGGAATATCTGTATGGCCTTCGATTTAAAGTTAATAGAAAATAAACCCAATACTCGACTATTTTCTATGACGATTTAGTATCAAGCCCCATAAAAATATCACATCATGAACACATACATCAAAAACTTTAAAAAGCTGAAAAAAACAATTAATATAAGTTATGAAAACTGAAACAATTATTCTAGCCTCCGCAATATTATTGACAGGATTAATGGCAGGTATTTTTTTTACTTGGTCCAATGCAGTAAAACCTGGAATTGGAAAATTAAGTGACCTCGAATATTTGCGATCCTTACAGTCAATGAATCGAGTAATCTTAAACAAAGTATTTATTGGGATCTTTCTTGGAGCTATAATAGCGGTGGCATTGGTTCCTATATTCCATTTTAAATTATTTCCTAATAGTATTTTTTGGTTATTACTTATTGCTCTTGTCACTTATTGGATTGGCGTTTTTGGTGTGACTGTTTTTGGTAACATCCCTTTAAACGAAATTTTAGATAAAATCAATTTAGAGTCCATTACTTTGGAAGAAATAAAAGCTCTAAGAACCAGCATAGAAGCTAAGTGGAATAATTTGAATTTAATTCGTTCTATATCTTCAGGAATAACTTTTTTATTGCTTATCGTCTCATCGCTATTTCTAAATAAATAAAAACCGCCCAAATCATCACGAAAATAATGCGATTCGCATCTTAGTTAAAAAAAGATTAAGGTTTTACTTTCATATAAACTTTAGGATCATTTAATTATCTTTGTTGGCTATGAAAAAAAACGAGGGTTTTATTGAAGTTTATGGTGCAAGAGTTCATAATTTAAAGAACATTGACATTAAAATCCCACGTGAAAAGTTAGTCGTTATTACAGGTCTTTCTGGTAGTGGTAAATCCTCCCTAGCTTTTGATAC
>JAAEPP010000415.1 GCA_024232495.1 Flavobacteriaceae bacterium | reverse complement strand
TATTTGGAACCATTCCATTTTGCCAAATTTTCACCCAAAACCATGGACTAACCATCAGCCATTCAACCAATTTTAGGCCATTTTCGGGGGAAATCTTTTAGATGATTTGATGTGTTATCTTGTGCTGTTTGAGCCTTGTATGGCTCCCTGCAAAGTCCTGAGTGGATTAAAGGCCTATTTGGAACCATTCCATTTTGCCAAATTTTCACCCAAAACCATGGACTAACCATCAGCCATTCAACCAATTTTAGGCCATTTTCGGGGGAAATCTTTTGGATGATTTGATGGGTTATCTGGTGCTGTTAGAGCCTAGTATGGCTCCCTGAAAGGTTCTGAGTTGATAAAAAGCCTATTTGGTATCATTCTTCACGCCAAATTTCCACCCAAAACCATGGACTAACCATCAGCCATTCTTCTAATTGTAGGCCATTTTCGGGGGAAATCTTCTGGATGATTTGATGTCTCTTTTGGTGCTGTTAGAGCCTAGTATGGCTCCCTGAAAGGTCCTGAGTGGATTAAAAGCCTATTCGGGACCATTCCTTTTCGCCAAATTTTCACCCAAAACCATGGACTAACCATCAT
>JAAEPP010000414.1 GCA_024232495.1 Flavobacteriaceae bacterium | reverse complement strand
TCATTTTTCTTTGTAAAGCTGATGCAAAAACTTTTGTTTTCTGTTCAAAAATCAGATCCTCGGTAGTATAGTGGTGAGTATCACCGCCTGTCACGCGGGAGACCGTGGTTCAATTCCCCGCCGGGGAGGCTGTTTTGGAGATATTTGTCCCTTATACTTTTATTCAAAGAGGCCTTATACGATTAAAGTTTTTCATGTGCTCAAGACATATTTATTTATCTTTTATTATTTGTGGTGATATTTGGGTGTCATAGAGCAAAATTATCATTTTTGCCCTAACAGGACTGCCTTTTTTAAAGAACCCCTTTACTGCAATCATTTTTCTTTGTAAAGCTGATGCAAAGACTTTTGATTTCTGTTCCAACATCAGATCCTCGGTAGTATAGTGGTGAGTATCCCCGCCTGTCACGCAGGAGACCGGGGTTCAATTCTCAGGGAGGCTGTTTTGGAGATAGTTGTTCCTTTCGAAGAGAGCCTTATACGAATAAAGTTTTTCATGTGC
>JAAEPP010000413.1 GCA_024232495.1 Flavobacteriaceae bacterium | reverse complement strand
TGATTGTTTAATTTATAATCAACTCTAAATTATTATTAGAAAGTAAATGATTAAAATACATGACATTTTGAATTTTCAAATTGAAATTTCGCAAATTTGCTCGACCCCCGTTTTTTGCTGTTGCTCAATTTCATTCATCAACGTGTCTGAGCTTTTTCATGACTTTTGACGTCGACTTTTGTACGGCGGGAAACTCAAACTGAAATTTTCAAACAGCTGCAGGTAATGAATAATGGTTTGTAAAGATGGTGGAGTAGTTTCAAAACAAAAGTAAGGGCTCTGGCAAGGTTAGTGTTAGTTTATTAGGAATATTAGTAATAGCTGATTAGTCTAAATATTAGTTTATTATGCCATACTCGCAATTCAAAGCTAAGATTGTTTTTGAGCGAGTTTTCGAGTCGATTTTTACAGCAATTACGTAAAATATTAACCTCGTAAGCGGTAAAAATTTAGATAAACTATCATAGATTTGAGAAATATAAGAATGGTGCCAACTAGTTTACGTGTTTACGGCAGAAATACAAAACCCTGACCGCTATTTTCACCACAGCTTTCGCGTTGTTCC
>JAAEPP010000412.1 GCA_024232495.1 Flavobacteriaceae bacterium | reverse complement strand
CCTATATTTAGTGTACATATAAGTTGATATATTTGTTTTATTATTTTATAGTCTATAGTCAAAAAAGAACCTTAGAAATAAACCTTAGCTACTCCTTTTGACACTTAAAAACACGAACTCTGGGCATTTTTTCATTTAGGCCGTAGTCCTACTCAAGGCCTTATGAAATTGAAAGCAAAGGCCTTGAGGGTATTTCAAAGACATAGAAGGTATGCTTGTTATTTTCAAAGCTACTACCCGTTTTATTTTTATTTTTGAAATCATTTATTTTAATCACATACTTTCTTTTTGGTTAGAAAGATTTCATGAGTGGGCACGTATTTTTTTAAAATAAACTAGAGATGTTTGCCAGTACTGAAATTTTCTGAAATTTTGAAATTATCGGATTTTTAGTACTCAGAGTTTTTTTTTTTTTTTTTCTCGCATTTTTCCGTGCATTTTTCTTAACAATCTTCATGTTTACAACCCTGTCCGAAAAAAACATTTCAAAACTAGACTTTTTGAAGCTTGTCCACATTGTTTAGACATTAAAGTGCCTTAAAAGTGGTAATTTGATACAAGAAGCAAGTGGAAATAAAGTGAAATTACGTTTAAGATTCCTTTGTAAAACTAATAATTAGTTTCTTGAGGTATATTCTACCAGTACACGACTTTCTTAAATTTTTTGACCATTCAAGGGTCTGGGTTTCTTATAATGAGTTCCTTGTAAAAGAATACGTGTACGATACGAGTAGGAATCTGGCAGTGCGTTTTCTCAATGGTGTCAATGCTTCTTTATTATTCTTTTGGGGTTAGGAAAAATGAAATTCGATTGAGATTTAGTCCTCTTTTTAACAATAGAAATCGTTAAAAAGGAGAGTGTACTGCCTTGATTTTGGTGTTTTGTTAAATAAAGAATTTATTTTTTAATGTATTATTACTTAACGGCTTGCATTATTAAAGCGTGCTGAAATATTGAATACCATTAGATAAAAAATTGTTTATTAAGATCTAAAATCTAGAAAAGGAGCTTTATAAAAAGACTTGTCTTGAATGGAGCATGGTTTTTATAGCATGAGCAGAGCGATTTTAAGCCCTCAGAATTTCCAAAACCTCAAGGCCTTTCCGGGGGATCCGCCCCCTAGGCCACGCCCTTTTTTTACTTTCACCATTTCAGCCGTAGTCAGAATTTTTCCTGGATCCCCCCCCGGAACCAACTGGGGGCACCCAAGAGGGGTAATTCAAGGTATTTCCTGAGTACCTAAATATTTTCAGTGAAAAAAATCTTTTTTCTCCTTTGAAAATCTAGAGAAAGAAAATAGAATGGGGAGGAGAAAATGTACCATGCAGATACAAAAATCAATGATATTTGCTTCCCTCTTTTAGTAAAATCTAATGACCATGCCTTATAAATCAATGCCACCTAAAAACGTATGTGCAAGGGGTATTAATTGACAGATGCATTAAGATTCATTTAATAGCTTTCTTTCTTTTTCTAGGCGTCACTGTGGT
>JAAEPP010000411.1 GCA_024232495.1 Flavobacteriaceae bacterium | reverse complement strand
AGAAAATGACAGTGTTGTAGCAGCTGATACTTTACCTATATCTTTTAGTAAATCTTTTTCATTTAGTAAAACACCATTTTGGGTAGCTGATATTTTAGCTTGAGCCATAAACTCACCTGTAATATCATTCATTGATTTACCCGTAGTTAATGAGATAGCAGCAATACCTTGTAATTCTTCATTAGTAAATCCTGCCATTTCTCTCATTTCAGAGAATTGAGTAAGCATTTCATTACTTAACATTACATTAGTTCCTAATGACTGATTAATAGCAATTAAGGTTTCTTGTGTTTGTTTAGTATTAACAAAATTATTACCACTTTCTATAGCAGCACTTCTTAATTCTCGCCTCATTGCTAAGGCTTCTTTATAAGAAATGTTCATAGACTTAGCTAAATCACCTGTAGCTTTGTCTCCCCCTATCATAGCAGTTACTAATTGCTTAGCTGCTAAAGCTAATAAAGCCATAGGGCCTAATGTTTTTTTAAGAGTATTTTTCATACTCTTCATACCAGCACTCATTCCAGCAGCATCCCTATTTGCCTTTGAGAAATCTCCTCTTTTAAATGCTTTAATATCATCTACAGAAGATCCTGATGCTTCTAAAGCGTCTTTTATCCCCATTCCTTCTTTTCGAAGTTGGTTAAATTTATCAACACCAAATTTACGTTTTTCTAAATCAGCAGCTACTGATTCTGCTTCTTTACCAGCAGCACTAAATGAAGGAGCTAATCCTGAAAGTAATGGAACTTTATCTAATACATCACTAACCCCCCCAAATAAAGAAACTCCTTTATTATTAGCAATATTTTTAGTTAAATTATTTACTTGACCTAACTCTACTTTAAGTGCTATAGCATTTTTAATTTGGTCATCTATATTATCGGCTAGTATATAATTTAATTCTGCTCTTGTTTCATCTAAATCAAGTGCATCTTTTCTTAACTTAGCTTGTACTTGTTGTAAAGAACGAATATTTTTATCAATCTTTAATTTATCAGCTCCTAGTTTTTTTATTTCTCTTTGATTAAGTAAATCTTCTTTTCCTAAAGAAGTTAAATTCTCTGAAATTCTATTAAGGGAATTAGTAGATTTTAATATAGAAGCTTTTTCAGCTTTTTGGAATTTAAGCTGAGCAAGTTGGTCTTTTAAAACATTTGAAACATCTTGTTGTTCTGATGATATAGCTTTATCAGTAGCTAATCTTTCTTTTTCAATTTTTAATCTTTCTCTTTCAATTTTAAGAGATGCCTCTTGTTTCTGATTTATATCAGAAAGTATAGAGTTTATGTCCTTAGCATTTTGTTTCCCTTTATCTAGATTAAAAGCCATGTAGATGTTTTATTATAAATATTATTACTTATAACTTGTTTTACCCTTATATGCTTTAGATTCTTGAGCAAAGGCAGGTGTATTTACTTTACCGTCTGCGGAAACAAGTGTTTTATTACCTTTTTTTCCACTTTTTGCATTTT
>JAAEPP010000410.1 GCA_024232495.1 Flavobacteriaceae bacterium | reverse complement strand
TTTATCAAACATATTTTAATGGTAATATCGGTAGTTGGGATGTTTCAAGTGCAGAAAGTTTTATACGGACATTTTATGGTTGTGTAAACTTTAATCAAGACATAGGTAATTGGAATACTTTAAATGTAAAAACTTTTATACAATAATTAACTAATGGCGAGTAAAAATAATTTTTTTAATAGGGGTTTAAAGCCATTTATAGCGACATTTAGAACCACATCTGATAATGAGAGCGTTGTTTTACCTTATATAGGTAATGGCCTTTATACTGGTTCTATTGATTGGGGAGATGGCACAATAACGCCAAATAATTTTAACAATAGAAGTCATACATATTTAACTGCTGGAGATTATGACGTATATGTTTATGGTAAAATTTTTAAAATCACAAGCTCTGGAAAAGATATTATAAATATAAAACAATGGGGGGATGATTTTGATTTTGGAGACATAAGCAATCCATTTCAACAAATGAATAGTCTATTTAACATATCTACTATTGATACTCCAAAAACAAGTGTACTAACAAGTATGGCGAATTTTATGTATCGTTCTACGAATGCAAATTGTTTAAATGCAGATTTAAGTAATTGGGATGTTTCAAGTGTAGAAAATTTTAACCAGATGGTTTATCAAACATATTTTAATGGTAATATCGGTAGTTGGGATGTTTCAAGTGCAGAAAGTTTTATACGGACATTTTATGGTTGTGTAAACTTTAATCAAGACATAGGTAATTGGAATACTTTAAATGTAAAAACTTTTATAGGTATGTTTTTAAATGCAACATCTTTTAATCAAGACATTAGCAATTGGAATTTTAGCAGTGTAAATGATGTAGACTCATTTTCTGATTTTATGAGAGGTAAATCACAATCTAATTATAATGCTACTTATTATGATAATTTATTAATTAAATGGGCATCAGATGAAAGCGTAGGAGGTTTGCCAGTTGGTATAGTTGGAGAATTAGATATGGGTAGTATTAAATACACATCAGTAGGAGCATCAGCAAGGCAAAGTATTTTAGATAATAACAAAGCAACAACAATAACAGACGGAGGGCAAATATGATAGCAAATAATATAAACGGAACAATAAGAGTATTTAATTCAGTACCTAAAGTTTTTGAATTGAAACCAAATGTATTTAATTACGACAAGTTAGATGCAGAGGTGCATTATGCTGATGGGTTTAGGGATTTAATAGAGCCTGTATTAAAAGAGGCAGAACACAAAACAACTATTTATTTTGATAGTGATAAGGACGTATTTACATACAACGTAGAAACTTACACGCCAGAAGAACTATTAAAACAAAAAGAGCAAAAAGAATTTGCTAAATACCAATTAAGGCAAAGCAGAGGTTTAGAAAGTTATTTAAAACTTTGCGCTGAGTTTAGACTTGCCAAAGAGTCGGGAAGTTTAACACCAGAGTTATACGCACAAATAGAAGAAACTTTAATACCTGTTAGAGATGAATTAGTTAACGGTCAATTTATTACGGCAAAGACTAAATTAGAGTTTATAGGCTCGGACATTATAGGTGTTGAATTATACGATAGATTTATTTATTCTTTAAGTCAAGATATAGAAGAATTGTATTAACTTTGGTAAAAAAAAGATATGGTAAAAAGATTAAAAAGTAAGTCGACATTTAAAACGGTGAGCGCACCTAAATTAGATAAAGGTATAGGAGGTGGAGGTATTAAAAAACCAAGACCAAAAAAGTAATGACCAAAAAAAAACTATTTAGATTAGTTCCTACCACCGTTATTTATTTAGCGGTGGTTGTTTCTTTTTTATCAAATTTTATAGATTTGAATTTCTACATATTAAGCGATATTATAGGTTACTCTTTAAGTACTAATGTTGTTATTTTATACTTTTTAAAGCAGTTAAAATATTGCGTACACACAAGAATAGCAGTTTGCAATTTAATAGCCTTAAATGTGTTTAATTTACTTAATAGTTATTCAATTATAGACTACGATACTTACTACCTAACTTACGATTTAA
>JAAEPP010000409.1 GCA_024232495.1 Flavobacteriaceae bacterium | reverse complement strand
TTTCTGATATATTTTTTAGATTAAAACTTTATAGTGAAAAAACTAATTTTACCCCACCATTATAATTGATGGGGTAAAATCATTCTACAAATTTTGTAGAATATTGGGAAAATTATCAAAATTATCAAATTTTCATTATAAGGGTTGGGTATAGACTACCGTTAGGTATTGCATCTATATTCTATATTAACTGCTAAAAATCCCATTCGGTCTTGCACCCATGTTTTATGAAAACCTTCTGACATTGCCCCACCCCACCCTAGTACCCTATACGATAATTAGATCCGCCGATATCGCCATAAACGTAAGTACGAAAAACGTCGTGTTTCATATTCTTCATCACAAAATAGATTTTTGTTGATATTCAGTTAACAAGACTCTGAAAATACTCTCATAATAATATTAAAAAAATCTAACTTATCATCTCAAATTATATCTTATATAAGACCATTATCAAACCAACAATTGCATTATAATATTAAAAAAGAGAGATTTGAAAACTTTTACCGGGTTCATTAATAAGCATGAAATTGCATACGCATTACCCGATTTATTAGGAAATCTAAAAAATATACAGCTTTTAATACTTCACCCGTCCGAGTTAGTTTTTTTCAAGGATTATTTTCGTTTTTTAGATTTTCTTCTAGCTTCATTAGTTACCGATTAGTAGACGATTAGTTATTTTCTTCTCATATTGGTATTGAAAGTAAATTACCTAAAATAGCCAAAAAAATGTTAAAGATCTTGTTTTGCTCTTTTTAATGAGCACAAGATAAGTGATATCCCTTGATTAGATAGTGAGTTATAAGATATTTTCTAATAACATTATGATGAAATATAATTTTCATTGTCTAA
>JAAEPP010000408.1 GCA_024232495.1 Flavobacteriaceae bacterium | reverse complement strand
ATAAACAATATAATGGAAAGTACGATTATAAAGCTTTTGGAAATACGCTAAATATATCGCCAAACTCTTGTAATATTCAAACTCAGAGTAGTGCTGTTTTTAACCTTTCTCCATCACAAAATTTAATATCTGCATACCTATACTGGTCTGGATCTGGAGGGCTCATAAATGACACTTTCCCAGGCGACTACGAGGTGAATTTAAATGGGATTACTGTATCTGCAGAAAGAACTTTTATAAATAACTTGCAGAATAATAAATTTTACGGAGCTTTTGCTGATGTTACTGACATATTAAATAATTTTGGAAATGGCACTTACACTGTATCTAATTTTGATTTAACAGGTAATATCTTTCCTGGATCTCCCTATTGTAACAATCAAACTGATTTTGGAGGATGGACAATAACAGTGGTTTATCAAGATAACTCGTTACCTCTTAATCAAGTCAATCTATTTGATGGATTTGAGTCTGTGTCTCAATTTAATAATAACTTAACTATTCAACTCACTACGCTCAATGTTATGGACAATATGGGTGCTAAAATTGGGTTTTTAGCATGGGAAGGAGATGCTAGTCTTGCTGTAAATGAAACCTTAAGGATTAATGGAAACATTTTGAGTAATCCTCCTTTAAACCCGCAAACTAATGCATTTAATGGAACTAATAGTTTTACTAATTCAAGTCAACTTTACAATATGGATATTGATTTCTATAATATTGAAAATTATATCCAACCTGGTGACGTAAGTGCAAGTATATCTTTGACATCTGGTCAGGATTATATAATTGTAAATAATATAATAACTGTTTTAAATTCGGAGCTACCAGATGCTACTATAAGCTTCGAAAATATAGAAATTATTTGTAATAATTTAGTCGAAATTAACTACACTGTTTTCAATATTAATAGTACCGGTATTCTCCCTGCAGGTACTCCAATTAAATTCTATTTAGAAGAAAATCAAATTGGGCAAGCTTTTACAGAAAACGACCTACCAATTGATGGCCAGGAAACTGGTTCAATAACACTGACTATACCTATTAACACAGTTCCAGATCCCTTTACGATTAAGGTAGTCGTTGATGATGGCGGTGGTGGAATAAGTACCGTTACAGAAATCAATGAGGATAATAATGAATTTGAACAAATTATAAGTTTAGCAGAAGTTGTACTAAATTTAACATTGGATGCAGATATACTAATAACGAATGATGATGCTATTTGTGAAGGTGAAGATCAAGTTATTGGCATTAATTCCCTAACACCTCCTATAGCAGCTGGAGAAAATTCAACCTATCAATGGTTTTTTAATGGTACTTTAATGCCAGGAGAAACTGACGAACAATTAATTGTTAATCAAACAGGAACCTATCAGCTTGAAGTTACCTACGAAGGTTGCATTGTAACTGACGATATTCTTGTGGAGTTTATTATTAATCCTATTGCAGGAGCTCCAACGCCATTAATTGAATGTGACCAAACTCCAAATGATGGAATAGCCGAGTTTAACTTAACCGAGGCCGACACCGACATAATCAATGGACAGACAAATAATTTAGTAACCTATCATGAAACACTAGCTCAAGCCGAAGCAGGAATAGATGCTTTAGTAAGTCCATATACCAATACAGTTCCTAACACACAAACCATATTTGCAAGATTAGAAGAAGATGTTCTAGGTTGTTACGATGTGACTCAATTAGTACTTCAAGTAAATCCGGCACCCTCAATTACAGACCCTATAAGTGATTATCAACTGTGTGATAACGATGGTGACGGCTCCGAAACTTTTGACTTAACTTCTAAATATGACGAGATTGTAAATACACTAACCGATATTACACTTACCTATTACAATACTGAGGCCGATGCGAATGCAGATACAAATGCTATTGTAACACCTTCTGCCTACATCAGTAGTGGTACAGAAACGATTTGGGTACGTCTATCTGATAATTTTACACAATGCTACACAATTGGAAATTTTCAAATTGAAACGATATTTTGTCCATTACCAGATGCCACAGTATCCATTAATAATGATCTTTACGCTTGTAGAAATCGAGATTTAATTATTGAATATCGTGTTAATAATATAGACGGAACTGATATACTACCAGCTTTCACACCGATTTCTTTTTATTTAGATGAAATACTAGTTACCCAGACTCAAACCTTAAATGATATTCCCATTAATGGAAGTGAAACTAATTCGATTGAAATAAATTTACCAATTAATACTCCTAATTTATTTGAAATTTTAATTAGAGTTGATGATCTTGGTTTCAATGAGGGTATTATTGAAGAATTGGATGAGCTAAACAATGAGTATTCAGTATCAATAGAATTTGGTTCCCTACCGCCTATCCTACCTTTATCAAATCTTATAGAATGTGATGAAGGAAATGAAAGTGCCAACTTTAATTTAACGCAACAAAACAATTCAATATCAACTAACATCAACGATATTATTACTTTTTATGTTTCAGAGGAAGATGCTAATCTAAATGAAAATGAAATAACTGATACTGGAAATTATCAAAATACATCAAATCCTCAAACTATTTATATAAGATTAGAAAATGAAATATGTTTTACGACGTCGTCATTTGAGATAGAAACTGAAAATTGTATTCCATTTATTCCAGAGGGATTTTCTCCGAATAATGACAATATAAATGATGTTTTTGAAATTGATCATCTATTAAATATATATCTTGATTTTGAGCTTAAAATATTTAGTCGATATGGGAATATAATATACAAAGGTACTCATGAAGACGGTTTTTGGGATGGTATTTCTAACGAGGGCATTACTTTCAAGCATCAATTAGTTCCTACAGGAGTTTATATTTATGTTTTACAATTAAACGATTATCGCTATCCTGATAGCTTTATTGGTACTGTTTATATAAATTATTGAATAAGATAAATAGAGAGAAATAATAAAGTAAAAAGTTATACTTTTACATGAACTAAAAAACTAACAGCTTTGAGATATATTTATGGTTTTGTTCTAATTTTCACCATACTATTATGGAGTTCTTGTCGAAATGATTTTGAATCTGTTCCTAGTTCAGGGAATTTAGAGTTTTCACAAGACACCATTTTTTTAGATACAATTTTCACTAATGTTGGATCCAGTACTCGAACACTTAAAGTTTATAATCGCAGTAGTGAAGATATAAACATCCCTAACATACAATTATCAGGCGGAGAATCATCAAGCTATCGTTTAAATGTTGATGGCATTCCGGGAAAAATATTTCAGGATATCAATATTTTAGCTAATGACAGTATTTTTGTTTTTATTGAAACCACCATTGATATCGATAATTTTCCAAATCCAGACAATTCATATTTATACGAAGACAGAATTGTTTTTGATTCAGGCACCAATACTCAAGATGTTAACTTAATAACTTTAGTAAAAGATGCTGTTTTTCTTTTTCCTGAACAAAGTTCAGATGGAACTGTAGAGACTTTAAATCTTGGCACCGAAGAGGAACCTATTTTAATAGAAGGTTTTTATTTAAACGATAATCAGCTAAATTTCACTAATGAAAAACCGTATGTTATATATGGGTATGCAGCAGTAGCACCTAACAAAACGTTAATAGTTGAACCTGGTGCTAGAATTCATTTCCATAGAGATAGTGGTATTTTAGTTGCAAACACTGCTTCCATGAAATCAATTGGATTGGCCAGTAGCGATTCAGAGTTGATGGAAAATCAAATTATATTTGAAGGTGATCGATTGGAACCATCATTTGCTGATGTACCAGGACAATGGGGAACCATATGGCTAACTGCTGGTAGTACCAATCATGAATTTAGTTATACAACCATTAAAAACTCAATAGTAGGAATATTGATGGATAGTAATGATGGAGATCGCACCTTAACATTAAAAAATGTTGAAATATACAACACTTCGAATATTGGCTTATTAGCACGTACAGGCGATATCTATGGTGAAAATCTAATCATAAATAATAGTGGCCAATCATCGTTATCATGTAGTTTAGGAGGGAAATATAATTTTATTCATTCAACATTTGTAAATTATTGGACTAATAACTTTAGAATATTTCCTGCAGTTTCGATAGATAACGTTTTACAGATTGGTGAAAATGAATTTATTACCTCAGATTTAATCGAAGCAAATTTTACAAATTGTATTGTATACGGTAATGAAGCAAGAGAGTTAATATTTACTCAAAGTCAAGAGGCTGCTTTTAATTTTAATTTTAAAAATAGCTTAATACGGTTTGATGATCCTAACGGAAATTTTGAAGATGATTTAAATTATAATTTTCTAAATGAAAGTCTGTACCTCAATATTGTCAGGAATCAGAATCCGTCGTTTTTGAATACTACACTGAATGATTTTAATATTGAAACTGAAGTGTCTGGTGCCGATGGAATAGGAGATCCATCAGATGCATTAACTGTTCCACTTGACGGAAATGGAACTAGTAGAAATGTTTCAGCTCCTGATGCGGGAGCCTACGAAAGTATTATATATCCTGATGAAGGAACATAAAAAAAGCCTTTTCAATTGAAAAGGCTTTTTTATTAAAAAATGATATTTTATGTTAAAGAACTTTCACATTTACTGCGTTCATTCCTTTTTTACCTTCTTTTAATTCAAATTCAACTTTGTCATCTTCACGAATATCTTCATCGATTAATCCAGAGATGTGAACAAAATGTTCTGTGTTTGTGTCATCTTCAGTAATAAAACCATATCCTTTGGAAGCATTGAAGAATTTAACTGTACCTGTTTGCATTATTTAAAAATTTATTTAATTAAGCTGCAAATGTAGTTTTTTTTATTTAATAAAAAGGTTTTATTAGTTGATAATTAACTTTTTGGTTAATATTTGTGATTGATTAAAAATTTTAAGAAAATATACACCACTATTAAAATCACTTAAATCAATACTTATTTCTGAGGATTGTTGTGACGTACTAAACAAAATCTTTCCAGTAATATCGGTTACGTACAAAGTCATTTTTTCGTTAAAATTATTTATTTTGATATGAAATTTTTTACCTGGATTCGGGTAAATTAATAAATTGTTATCTTGATTTTCATTTATCCCCAATTCCCCGCCTTCAATAATTGTTATATGGCTATTTATGGAGGGATTTTCAATAACATCAACTTGACCACTAAGCCAAGTTACTTTTACATAATCGACGGAACTTGCCGATCCTAGTCCAAAAAATTCATAAGCAGAATTTTGACCAAGGAATCCTTCGCCACACAAGGTATAATTGTATTGCTTATTTCCGTTAATAGAGATTTCTATCCAAGAACCTATTCCCTGACGATTACTATCTATTCCCTCCAACTTAACTTTTAACCAATTATTATTCTGATTAGTTATATTTTTCCATAAAAAAATATTATGAGGTTCGTAGTTTAAGACTGCTATATCAGGATAACCATCATTGTTAATGTCGCCAATTGCATTAGAAAAACTTTGAGCTGTATCGTTTTCAAACCCTGCAGAAGACGGAATTGTATAATTACCAAATCCATCATTTTCGTAGAAAGCTGAAGGCAAAAAGCTTGTCGTACCATCCAAAGCTCCACTAACATATAAATCCAAATCAGTATCATTTTCAGCATCTAAAAAGACAGCTCCCCAAGCGGCAGATTCAAACAATGTTCCGTTATTTTCAGCAATGTTACTGAAAGTACCATCACCATTGTTTTTTAAAAAAACATTGCCTGCCAACGTATTGGTAACATAAATATCTAACCAACCATCATTATTATAATCACCAATTGTGGTGGACATAGCATCCATTGTCAAATTAGTTCCAGTCTCATCCCCTACTTCGGTAAATGTACCGTCTCCATTATTTTTATATAATAAATTTTGTGTGTCTAACTTATCATTTGCAATGTATAAATCTTGCCAACCATCATTATTGTAATCAAAAAAAGCTGAGCAGAATGAAAGATGGTGGTTATTATCTATTCCTACAAGATCATTTACAATAGTGAAGGTTCCATCACCATTATTATGATATAAATAATTTTGTGTATCGTTACTAAAATCACCTCTAGAACATATAAAAACGTCCAAATAACCGTCTTTATCGAAATCCCCCCACGAACTTCCAAAATTAGAATTATTATTAAGTATTAATCCTGACGATATGGTGATATCATTAAAAACCATATTTCCGAGATTCTCGAATAATAAATTTGAGTCAGAATTACTTGTAATAAATAAGTCATAATCATTATCGTTATCAAAATCGATCCATTGAACTGTTTTTGTCTCAAATAATTCATCTTCAATTCCAAAATCAATTTGAGAAAAATATCCATTGATATTATTATAGAATTTTACAGGTTCTCCTTCTTCAGAAGAAACAGTGATATCATCCCAACCATCTTTATCAAAATCAAAAAAAGATATTCCTCCTCCTAAAGTCCCAATTCCATAACAAGAGTTGTCTAATCCAATTAAAATAGACTCTTCGTTAAATTGCACTTGAGCTAACATATTAGGAAGATAGATGATATAAAATAATATTAAGAAAAAAAATCTCATAAAATCAAAATATTACGCTTTAAACAAATCTCTTCCAGCCATTAATTTATTAACTTTTAAAGCGATTGCATCAAGTTTTTCTGAGTCATTAAAATTCATTATGACCTCGTCTACTAAATCAACGACTAATTGCATATCGGTTTCAACCAAACCTCTGGTAGTAATCGCAGGTGTTCCTATTCTAATACCACTAGTAACAAATGGAGATTTATCATCAAAGGGAACCATGTTTTTATTAACCGTAATGTCAGCTTTCACCAGAGCTTCCTCTGCTTCTTTTCCAGTAATGTTTTTATTCCTTAAATCTATTAATAACATATGGTTGTCAGTTCCTCCAGATATAATTTGATAATCTTTGTCCATAAAAGCTTTTGCCATAACTTTTGCGTTCTTTTTCACTTGTACAGAATAATGTAAAAAATCATCTGTTAAAGCTTCTCCAAAGGCTACTGCTTTAGCAGCAATAACATGTTCTAAAGGCCCTCCTTGATTTCCAGGAAAAATACCACTGTTTAACAATGAAGACATTTTTTTTAAATTTCCATTTTTTAATCTAATTCCAAAAGGGTTTTCAAAATCTTTCCCCATCATTATCATACCTCCTCGTGGTCCTCTTAAAGTTTTGTGAGTAGTAGTCGTAACAATATGGCAATATGGGATTGGATCACTAATAATGCCTTTAGCTATAAGTCCTGCAGGGTGTGAAATATCTGCCAGTAAAATGGCACCTACGTTATCGGCAATCTCTCTAAATCGTTTGTAATCAAATTCTCTTGAATAGGCAGAGGCTCCTGCTATAATCATTTTAGGTTTTTCCCGTATTGCAATTTCCTCTACTACATCCATATTAATTAAACCTGTTGTTTTATCCACTCCATAAAAAACAGGGTTGTATAATTTTCCAGAAAAATTAACTGGTGATCCGTGAGTTAGATGCCCCCCATGAGAAAGATCAAAGCCCAAGAACGTATCACCTGGTTTTAAACAAGCGAAGAAAACAGCAGTATTCGCTTGAGAGCCACTATGAGGTTGAACATTTACATAGTCTGCTCCAAAAAGAGTTTTGGCTCTATCGATTGCTAATTGTTCAACTTCATCAACAATCTCGCATCCACCATAATATCTTTTTCCAGGATAACCTTCTGCATATTTGTTGGTAAGGACGGAACCCGTAGCTTCAAGTACTTGATTACTAACAAAATTCTCAGATGCTATAAGCTCTAAACCTTGAAGTTGTCGTTGTTCTTCCTCTTGAATCAAGTCAAAAATTTGCTCATCTTTTATCATAAGTGTTTTTGTAAAAAATTAAATTCAAAAATACAAAAAGCGTACCTTATAATTTAACTAAAATTATATCTTTGATTAAGATTTTACTAACAAAAAAATAAGACTATATATGCCACTTTCTGCTAACGATCCTTCAAGGAAATCTTGGATTAAAACTTCACTAAATTCAGATTTTCCAATTCAAAACATTCCTTTTGGAGTTTTTCTAACTAGAGATGATATCATCACCATCGGTACCCGTATTGGTGATTATGCAATTGATCTTGGAGCACTGCATCAGCTTGGTTATTTTAAAGGAATAGATTTAACGGATGATATTTTTATGCAAGACAGCTTAAACGATTTTATTGCCGATGGTAGAAAAACGTGGAGATTAGTTCGTAACCGCATATCTGATATCTTTCTAGATAGTAACAATAAACTTCGGGATAATGAAGAACATAAAAAAGTAGTTTTATTTACTCTTGATGAAATTGAAATGCAATTACCAGTAGATATAGGTGATTATACAGATTTTTATGCTAGTAAAGAACATGCAACAAATGTGGGATCCCTTTTTCGAGATCCAGAAAACGCATTGTTACCTAATTGGCTTAGAATTCCTATTGGCTATCATGGACGCAGTTCATCAATTATCCCCTCAGGAACCCCCATCCACAGACCTTATGGACAGACTAAACCAGGAGAAGATGGTATACCAGGATTCGGTCCCTCTAAATTAGTTGATTTTGAATTAGAAATGGCTTTTATAACGATGGACTCCAATCATTTAGGACACAGAATTCCTATCCAGGAAGCTGAAGATTATATTTTTGGATTGGTATTGTTTAATGACTGGAGTGCAAGAGATATTCAAGCATGGGAATACGTCCCATTAGGGCCTTTTTTAGGAAAAAACTTTGCGTCTACCATTTCGCCTTGGATAGTTACCTTAGACGCACTAGAACCTTTTAGAACTAATGGTCCAACACAAGATCCAGCTCCACTACCCTATCTAGCTCACGGAAATAATAAAAATTTTGATATAAAATTACAGGTAGCCATTCAACCAGAGAATGATGAAGAAACTGTAGTTGCTAATTCTAATTTTAAGTTTATGTATTGGTCCATGGCACAACAATTAACGCATCACACAGTTAACGGTTGTAATTTGCGATCTGGAGATATGATGGGAAGTGGAACTATTTCTGGGCCAACAAAAGACAGTTATGGATCTATGTTAGAATTAAGTTGGAGAGGTCAAAACCCTGTTTCATTAAAAAATAGTAAGGAACGAAAATTTATTCAAGATAACGATACCGTCATTATGAGAGCACATTCAGAGAAAAATGGTTTACGTATTGGATTTGGTGAATGTATTGGAAAAATACTACCTGCGCTAGAAAATTAAATGTAATTAACTAGAATAGTAGCATCTATATCATGATGAGAGCTCTTTTGAATAGCTGTCCCATTTTTCAAAATAATTAGTTGTGGGCTTTGATGGTAAACTTTAAAACGTGAAGCAATTTCGTTAGATATTTCTCTGTATACCAGTAAATCTAAATAATAGAGACTAACGGAACTCATTTCTATGTTTAATTGTTTCTCAAATTGTCTTAAAGCCATACGACTAATTCCACATCGTGTGGAATGTTTAAAAATGGCAACAGGTTTTATATGCGATTCTTTAGAAATATTCTCTAATTGATCTAAAGAGGTCAATGAAATCCAGGGAATCTGTTTCTTTGGTTCTTTTGTATTCTTATTTTCTCCAAATATTTTTTTTAAAAAACTCATGGGTAATAATTCATTACTAATTTGTTGTACATTTTGTTTAAAACATTAATAAAAAAATAACTATCACCGAAAAATTAAATCAAACAAGACTGCGCGTTTAATTATTGACAAATTTATGTTTTAAAATTAGTACAAAATTACATAAAAAATAAATCACATGATGAAATTAGTTGGTAAGTTATAAAACAAAAAAACCTTCAGATAACTGAAGGTTTTTTAAAATAAATTATTCAATATTATCTAATAATTATCTTTTTTGTTGCTGAGCTAGTTTCAGTAGTTACTTTAACTAAGTAAGTTCCTGAGCTTACATTTAGGCTAAAAGACATATTGTTAGCATTTACATTTAGCGAATACACTTCTCTTCCTGTTAAATCAAAAACTTGAATTGTTTTAGCTACTTGATTTTCCATTACTAAAGAAATATTCTGTCCGTTTGATATAGAAGGTACAACAGAAAATTCAACTTTTTGAGTATCTGTTACTCCTAAAATTGTACATTCCATAACTTCAGGTTCTAAACCATTAGGGAAAGTTGCTTCAAAAGTTGTAATATCGGTTAAAGGCCAAATATCGCGATTCAGAAGAGTTCTATCTGGACCAATTAAACAAAAGGTAGGATAGGCACTAACTCCAAAATTAGTATCTACGCTGGCAGATCCTCCATCAGCACTTACAGCAGGCGGATGGTTATATGGACCTCCATAAGTTTCTTCATATAATAGAACCTCTTCATCTGAATCGGTACCATTATTTATTGATATCATTACTAAGTCTCCGCCATTGCAGCCGTATTTATCATAAAATTCGCTAAAAGTTGGTTGCCATGTTTGACAAGGACCACAAGTATCAAAAAAGAAATCCAAATAGATGTGCTTTCCAGCATCAGCATATTCGTAAAGATTGTGTTCAACGCCGTAGATATCGGTTACTGTAAAATCATCTACAATGTCTCCAACATTATAGTTGGTTGTTTGAGCAAAAATTAATGTTGTAAATAACAACATTAATGGGGAAATAAATTTTTTCATTTAATTGTTTTTGGTTAATTATTGAGTACAATATATATAAACGTTTTGAATATTAAAGTAAAAAATAATTTAAAATATTTATACCATATGGTATATTTTAAATAAATTTGAAAAAACAGCTAAAGATGATATCAAAATCTGAAAAAACAACTAAATATATTATTAAAACAGTAGCTCCAATATTTAACCGAAAAGGATACGCAGCGACTTCAATGTCAGATTTAACAGCTGCAACTGGGCTCACAAAAGGAGCAATTTATGGAAATTTTAAAAATAAAGAAGAACTTGCAATTAAATCGTTTAACTTTAGTGTTAATCAAGTTTTAAAGAGTATTAGTAAGCATCAAAATAAAAATAAATTACCCTTACAAAAATTATATTTAATTACAGATTTTTATAAAAATTATTATGACTTTAGTAAAAAAATTGGAGGTTGCCCAATTCTTAACACTGGAGTTAATTCAAAAAATCAAAATAATAAACTACATCATGAGGTGATGCTAATTATCGATAAAACTCAATTAAATATTGCTAAATTAATTGATCATGGGAAAGAACTTGGGTATATAAATAAAAATATTAACTCCATAAATTTTGCAAGAAGGCTTTACAGTCATATTCAAGGAGCCGTATTTATGAGCTACGCAATGAAAGACAAGAATTATTTATACGTAGCCGTTGAGGAGATGAACCTTATAATTAAAAATGAATTAGAAAAAGCATGAAAAAATTAGAAAAAATATTAAAAAGTAAAGCAATAATAAGATTTCAGGATTGCGACCCATTTAATCATCTAAATAATGCAGCCTATTTAAATTATTTTACCAATGCTCGTGAAGATCAAATAAAAAATAACTATGGCATCGATATTTATGCAATGGCAAAAGAATCCGGAATTAGTTGGGTGGTAGGAAGTAATCAGATTGCATATATAAGCCCTGCTTTTTTAATGGAAGATATTGTAATCGAATCGCAATTACTCAATTATAATTCTACAAGTCTATTTGTAGAATTGAAGATGTGGAATAACGACGAAACTAAAATAAAAGCTGTCATGTGGAGTAACTTTGTTCATTTTAATTTATTGAAACAAAAGAGAGAAAATCACTCTAATCAAATTATGAAATTATTTAACGAAGTTCATAATCCAGTTGATACCACATCATTCGAAAAAAGAGTAGACTTTTTCAAAAAAAAGTATAGAGCATTAAATATTCAATAATATTGTAGCAAGTAAAAAAAATACCCCAAATAGTTTACCTATTTTTGTTATATATGGCAACACAAAAAACCATCAAAATAAAAAATAAGAAAGCAAGATTTGAATATGAAATATTAGACAAACTTGTTGCCGGTATTGTTTTGCGAGGCACAGAAATAAAAGCAATTCGTGAAGGAAAGGCATCTATTACTGAAGCCTTTTGCGAATTTAATAATAATGAATTATTTGTCATTAATATGACGATACAAGAATACTCTCATGCTGTACATTTTAATCACGCCCCAAAAAGTGAACGGAAATTATTATTAAATCGTAACGAATTGAGAAAACTTGAAAAACAAGTTAAAAATTCTGGGCTTACAATCATACCACTACTTTTGTTCACAACAGATAAAGGTTTTGCAAAAGTTGAAATTGCATTATGTAAAGGAAAGAAACTCTTCGACAAAAGAGAATCTATAAAGGATCGTGATAATAAGCGAGATTTAAGTAGAATAAAAAAGAATTTTAACAAATAGTATGGGAAATCGCTTAAAAAAATTAAATCCTGCACTTAAAAATTTCATAAAAAATCAAAAAATATTCTTTGTAGGAACCGCTAGAACGTCAGGAACTGTAAACGTATCACCAAAAGGAATGGATACATTTAGAATCGTAAACAATAACAAAATCGTTTGGTTAAACCTTACCGGTAGTGGAAACGAAACAGCTGCTCATTTATTAGAAAATAATCGAATGACAATAATGTTTTGTTCTTTTGAAAAGACTCCACTTATTTTAAGGCTTTATGGTAAGGCACAAATATATCATGAGAATGATCAGATTTATAAGGAACAAATTGGTTTATTTAGAGACTTTACCGGTGCCAGACAAATTATAGAAATGGATATCAATTTAGTTCAAACTTCATGTGGTTATGCAGTTCCTTTTATGGAATTTAAAGAAGAACGAACCCAATTAAATGAATCAGATATAAAAAAAGGACGAGCTGGTGTTAAAAAATATTGGGAAGAACATAACACCCTAAGTCTAGATGGATTTAAGACCCTTTAATTTTTATTTTCCAACAGAGGAACAAAACGAAATTCTCCAAATTCTTCTTTTTTAAATTCGGTCTGAGAAATTCTTGTAATTAATGTCATAATTTGATTCTCAGAACCGATTGGAATAACCAACCTACCTCCTATTTTTAATTGAGACATCAAAGGCTTTGGAACAAATGGTGCTCCGGCTGTAACTACAATACCATCAAATGGTGCTTCCTCTTTAAAACCCTTATAACCGTCACCAAAAATTAATTTTTTTGCACGATAACCTAATTTTGGTAAAAAAAGTTTTGTTTTTTTAAACAATTCATTTTGACGCTCAATAGAAAAAACGTGCATACCCATCTCGATAAGAACCGCAGTCTGAAATCCGCTACCGGTACCTATTTCTAAAATTTTTGATCCTTTTTCTAAATTTAGAAGTTCTGTCTGTTTAGCTACTGTAAAGGGTTGTGATATTGTTTGATCTGCTCCAATTGGAAAAGCTTTATCAATATAAGCATGATCAACAAAACCAGAATCCATAAATAAATGACGAGGAATAGTACCTATGGCGTTTAATACTTTTTTATTGGTAATTCCTTTTTGGACAAGGATTTCAACCAATTGTTTTCTTTTTCCTTTATGAGCAAAAGTATCTAACAAAAAATTTAAATTTAATTCAAACCAAAAATAGGTAATCAAGATTCAAATTTGTAAAATTTAATTAAAATAGTTTCAGAAAATTTAAAATAAAATAAGGTTAAAAAAAGTTATATTTGCGTAAAATCAATATCGATGTTAAATGCAGGCGTTATAGGTGCTGGTCACCTTGGAAAAATACATTTAAAACTATTAAATCAATCGGATAAATACAATCTAGTTGGATTCTATGATTCGAATCCTGAAGCCGCAAAAAATATATCTGAAGAATTTGGTTATAGAAGTTATAAAACGATGGAGTCACTCATTAAAGATTGTGATATGGTAGACGTAGTTACCCCCACTTTATACCATAGTGATTGTGCAAAAAAAGTTTTAAATGCTGGTAAACATTTATTTATTGAAAAACCAATTACGAAAACTGTTCAAGAAGCTGAAGAAATACGGGAATTAGCAAAAAAGAATGGTGTACGAGGTCAGGTAGGTCAGGTAGAACGATTTAATCCTGCTTTTACTGCTGTTAATAATCAAATTGTCAACCCAATGTTCATTGAAGCCCATCGTTTAGCAGAATTTAATCCTCGTGGTACTGATGTATCTGTAGTATTAGATTTGATGATTCATGATATTGATGCCATATTAAGTGTAGTAAATTCAAAAGTTAAAACAGTTACTGCAAACGGTGTTTCTGTAATAAGTCAAACTCCAGATATTGCAAATGCACGAATAGAATTTGAAAACGGCTGTGTTGCAAATTTAACAGCGAGTAGAATTTCTATGAAAAATATGCGTAAGTCTAGGTTTTTTCAAAAAGATGCTTACATATCTATAGATTTTTTAGATAAAAAATGTGAAGTGGTAAAAATGAAGGATGCACCTAATAATCCTGATGAATTTGCAATGATTCTAACCAATGCTGAAGGAATTCAAAAACAAATTTATTTTGAAAATCCAAATGTCAATACAAACAATGCAATTTTAGACGAACTTGAGGCCTTTGCAGATTCAATAAACAATAATACTACACCTACTGTTACCTTATCTCAAGGAACTGAAGCATTAAGAGTAGCTATGCAAATAATAGAAAATTTTAAAACCCTATAAATTAATTTAAATTACCGATTTCGGTCTATAAATATGAAAAACGTTGCAGTTATAGGTGCAGGAGCCATGGGAAATGGAATTGCACACACTTTTGCTCAATTTGATTATAAAGTACAATTGATTGACATATCCGAACAGTCATTAAAAAAAGGAATCACTACCATATCTAGAAATTTAGATAGAATGGTTGCTAAAGAAAAAATTTCTGAAGAAGATAAACAACGTACACTTAATAACATAACAACTTATACCAATCTAGAGGAAGGCGTTGAATATGCAAGTTTAGTAGTAGAGGCAGCCACTGAGAATTTAGAATTAAAACTAAAAATATTTAGAGATTTAGAAAAGTTTTGTCCTGACGACACTATACTGGCTACCAATACATCTTCTATATCCATTACCCAAATTGCTTCCGTTACATCTAGGCCAGAAATGGTTATTGGGATGCATTTCATGAATCCTGTCCCTGTAATGAAGTTAGTAGAAATTATTAAAGGATACAACACAAGTCAAGAGACTTTCGAAATAGTTCAAAAAATTTCTGAAAAGCTTAATAAAATTCCCGTAAAAGTAAATGATTACCCAGGTTTTGTTGCTAACCGTATTTTAATGCCTATGCTTAACGAGGCCATTGAAACTTTTTACAATGGAGTAGCTGGAGTAAAAGAAATAGATACGGTAATGAAATTAGGAATGGCACATCCAATGGGACCATTACAATTAGCTGATTTTATAGGGCTAGATGTTTGTTTATCGATTTTGAACGTAATGTACGACGGTTTTAAAAATCCGAAATATGCTCCTTGTCCCCTTTTAGTTAACATGGTTACTGCTGGAAAATTAGGAGTAAAAAGTGGTGAAGGGTTTTACGATTACAGCGAAAGTAGAAAGGCTGAAAAAGTATCAAATCAATTTTTATAATTTTTTAATTCACCCCTTAAATAATGGCAAAAATAATTCCTTTTAAAGCTGTTCGTCCTACACGAGATAAAGTTGGATTAATTGCGTCTAGATCTTATGAAAGTTATTCGGCAAAGGAAAAAAATGCACGCTTGCGCGATAATCCATTTTCTTTCTTGCACATTTTAAATCCAGGGTATAAGTATCAAAAAAGGATTACTGGAGAACGGCGTTATACATTAGTAAAAAATCGATACAAGGAATTTAAAGAAGAAGGAAGTTTTATTCAAGACAAAAATCCAAACTTTTACTTTTATAAAATTATTAATAAAGACGGACATGAATTTAATGGAATTATAGCTGGAGCTAGCGCTTTAGATTATCAAAATAACGTAATAAGAAAACATGAGAACACTTTGCTAAAAAAGGAAGTGCTTTTTGAACAATATTTAAAAATCGTAGGGTTTAACTCAGAGCCTGTTTTATTAACTTATCCAGATAACCAAGAGTTAAAAGAAATATTAGAAACTGCTATGCAATCAAGACCTGAGTATGAATTTACAACTACTTATAGGGATACTCATTATTTATGGAATATTGATAATAAATCAATCATTAGTAGGGTTGAAAGTATCTTTTCAGAAATGAATAAATTATACATTGCTGACGGACATCATAGATCAGCTTCCTCTAGTCTTTTAGCTTTAGATCTTGAAAAAGAAAACCCAAACCACACAGGCAACGAAGCATATAATTTTTTTATGAGTTATTTAATTCCTGAAAGTGATTTAAGAATTTATGAATTTAATAGATTAATAAGAGATTTAAATGGGCTTAGTAAAGAAGAATTTTTAATTTCAATCGATCAATATTATCGTATTGAAAATCGAGGTTATGTTTACTACAAACCAACAAAAAAACATCATTTTAGTATGTATTTAGACGGAGAGTATTATTCGCTCTACCTAAGAAAAGAGGAATATACAATCGAAAATTCATTGGACAGTTTAGATGTTCAAATTTTATACGATACTATTTTAAAACCTATATTAGGAATACAGGATTTACGTAATAATGATCGAATCGAGTATCCACACGGAAATTCAGATTTGGCTTATTTAAAATCAAAGATTGACTCTGGCGAATTTGTTGTAGGTTTTAATTTACTTCCTGTCACAATCCAAGAATTAAAAAATGTTGCTAATGAAGGGCTAACGATGCCTCCAAAAAGCACTTTTATAGAACCTAAATTACGAAGCGGAATTACGATTTATGAATTTTAAAGAATGGGTATAAAAAATAATCTTGAAAATATAAGCTTAAAAATTCCCTCTGAAGTATGTTTAGTAGCAGTTTCAAAAACAAAACCCATAAGTGATATTTTAGAAGCTTATGAGTATGGACAACGAGTTTTTGGTGAAAATAAAATTCAAGAACTAGTTGAAAAACACAATAAATTACCAAAAGATATCGAATGGCATATGATTGGGCATATCCAACGCAATAAGGTGAAATATATGGCTCCATTTGTCAGTTTAATTCATTCTGCAGATAGTTACAGGCTAATTAAAGAGATCAATAAACAAGGAAAAATAAATAATAGAGTTATTAATTGTTTGCTTCAAATTAAAATTGCATCAGAAGAAAGTAAGTTTGGTTTTACCGAAAAAGAAGCAACTGATTTTTTAAATTCCGACGAATATGTGTCATTTAAAAATATTAAGATAGTTGGCTTAATGGGGATGGCAACTTTCACTGATGATCAAAGAAAAATTGACCAAGAATTTAAAAAATTAAAAATCTTTTATAAAAAAGTAAATAAATCGAATAGTGAGATCAATGTTTTATCTATGGGAATGAGCAATGACTATCCAATAGCTATTCGTAACGGGAGCACTATGGTTCGAATAGGAAGTTCCATCTTTGGTAAAAGGAATTATATAAAAAAATAATCATTTGTATGCAATTCTAGATATAGAGACCACTGGAGGTAAATACAATGAAGAAGGTATTACTGAAATAGCCATATATAAGTTTGATGGACATGAAATTGTAGATCAATTCAGTAGTTTAGTGAATCCCGAAAAAAATATTCAACCCTTTGTTGTAAACTTGACTGGCATTAATAACAAAATGCTCTACAATGCTCCAAAATTTTACGAGGTAGCCAAACGTATTATTGAAATTACCGAGGACTGTATATTAGTTGCTCACAATGCACAGTTTGACAATCGAATATTAACTACAGAATTTGCTAGACTCGGCTATTCATTTGAAAAAGAAATAGTTTGCACAGTTGAATTATCGAAAAAACTATTGCCGGATCTTCCATCCTACAGTCTTGGTAAATTAGTTAGGTCTCTTGGGATTCCTATTGCTGACCGACATCGAGCTCAAGGCGATGCAAAAGCTACTGTTGAACTTTTTAAACTTTTACTTGAAAAAGATATAAAAAAAGAAATTATCTCTAGTATCGTAAGAAAAGACCCGAAAAAACAATTAGAACCTAAATTACTGGATATTATAAATACCTTACCCACAACGACCGGAGTTTATTATATGCATCGTAAAAATGGAAAAATAATATATGTAGGTAAAAGCAAAAATATCAGAAAAAGAATTATTCAACATTTTACTAATGATAACAAGAAGTCAAAAAAAATTCAACTGGAAGTCGTTTCTGTTAGTTATGAAGAAACAGGAAATGATTTAATAGCACTTTTAAAAGAAAGTCAAGAAATTAAAACACTAAAACCTATTTTTAACCACGCCCTAAAAAGAAATATATTTCAAAGCCAATTGTATTCATTTTATGATGATAACGGTTATTTAAATTTAAAAATTGGAAAAAATACTGAGCAAAATTCCAATGATAATGTCATAACAACATTTAGTAACTATCAACAAGCAAAGAATTTCTTATATAAAATAACTGACGAATTTCAATTATGTCAAAAATTAAATCATCTTGAAAAAAGTGAGAGCACCTGTTTTAATTATGGTTTAAAAACTTGCAATGGCGCTTGTATTAATAAAGAAAAAGTATCTGAATACAACCTAAGAGTACAAAAGTATATTGAAAAAAGCAGTTATCAATTTAACCATATGCTTATAATTGATAAAGGTCGTTTTTTAGAGGAGAGATCTGTAATATTAATTGAAAATGGAATCTATAAGGGCTATGGTTTTTATAATTTAAATTTTCAAATAAATACACCTGAAGTGTTAAAATCTATTATTAATCCAATGGAAAATAATAGAGATACCCAACACATCATTCAAAGCTATTTACGAAAATATAAAGTTCAAAAAATTATAAACTTAGAATAGCTTCTAAAAGTATTTTACTTAAATTTATACTTATTTAAAAAAAATTAAAACATTTTACGGAAATACCTGGCGAACTAAACTTCATACCATAATTTATGAGGCAGATACTCCATTGGGGAAACTTTTCGACTTAGGTTTACTAATACTCATAATCTTTAGTATTGTTTTAGTCATGCTAGAGAGTGTTAAAGAAATCGACAGAGTATATCACGATATGCTTTATTATGGTGAGTGGATTATTACTATCTTTTTTACAATTGAGTATATAGCAAGAGTTATTACAGTAAAAAAACCTTCGAAATATATTTTTAGTTTTTATGGTATTATTGATTTTATTTCTACCATTCCATTATACCTTTCTTTTTTCATAGTAGGTTCGCAAACACTTCTGACTGTGAGAGCTTTAAGACTTTTAAGAATATTTAGAATATTAAAAGTAGCTCGTTACATTGGCGAATCCAATAAGTTAGTTAAGGCATTAAGAAATAGTAGAATTAAAATTTTTATTTTTTTATTCGCGGTGTTAATAATTGCGATTATATCAGGTACATTAATGTATTTAATTGAGGGAGAAGACAGCGGTTTTAAAAACATACCTGTCAGTGTTTATTGGAGTATAGTAACATTGACTACAGTTGGATATGGAGATATTCATCCTGTATCCCCTTTAGGACAGTTTCTCGCGTCTTTGTTAATGATTTTAGGATACGGAATTATCGCAGTTCCAACAGGTATCGTAAGTGCTGAGTATACAAAGTATACTGATGACGTTCATTTAAATACACAAGTCTGTGATAATTGTAATGAAGAACTTCATAGTGATAATGCTAATTTTTGCCATCAGTGTGGTAAAAAACTTAATCAAAAGATAAGTTAATAATTTAGAATTAATACGTGCAAAGAAAACCTTTACTTATTTGTATTGTTGGTCCTACTGCAATCGGAAAAACTTCGTTATCGATAAAGGTAGCCAATCATTTTTCAAGTGAAATAATTTCAGCTGATTCTCGACAATTTTATAAAGAAATGACTATTGGTACAGCGGTACCAACAAAAGAAGAATTAAAATTAGCCAAACATCATTTTATTCAAGATAAATCAATCCACGAACCATACACAGTTGGTGATTTTGAGACAGCTACCATAAAAAAATTAAATGAATTATTTAAAAAAAATTCAAAAGTAGTGATGGTTGGAGGTTCGGGCCTTTATGTAGATGCTGTGGTTAAAGGATTGGATGAATTCCCATTCGTGCAACAATCTATTAGAGATAGTTTAAATATTGAATTTCAAGAAAAAGGAATTGAATATTTACAGAACAAATTAAAAGAAAAAGACCCTAAATATTATGACATGGTAGATTTAAATAATCACCACAGAATAATTCGTGCCCTAGAAGTTTGTGAGTCGCAAAACAACCCTTATTCCTTTTTTTTAAAATCAGAATGTAAATCTAGAGAGTTTGAAACTATTTATATAGGCCTTGAAGCCCAAAGAGAAGTTATTTATGATAGAATTAACAAGAGAGTAGACCAGATGGTATTGGATGGTTTGTTTGAAGAGGCAAAAGGTTTGTTCGTATACAGAAAACTTAATGCACTAAAAACCGTTGGTTACAAAGAAATCTTTGACTTTATGGAGGGAATCATAACTAAAGAGCAGGCTATCCAGGATATAAAAAAAAATACTAGAAGATTCGCCAAAAGACAAGGCACTTGGTTTAGAAAGAACAAAAACATTAACTGGTTTGATTACAAGGCTAATATTCTTGAAATATTCAAACTAATAGAAAACTCTCAGACCGTATCTTAAAAAATAGAATTTAATAGAAAAAACGTTATTAATGATCAACTTCACTTTTTATTACTAAACGAAATCCCTCACCATGAATATTGATTATTTCTACTTCTTCATCTTTACCTAAATACTTACGCAATTTTGCTATATATACATCCATACTTCGAGATGTAAAGTAATTGTCATCTCTCCATATTTTTGTTAGCGCAAGTTCACGTGGCATCAAATCATTTTTATGTAATACCAATAATCTTAATAAATCATTTTCTTTTGGAGATAGTTTTATTGGATTTTCATTGTTATAAGTTAAAAAACGAAGCCTTGAGTTTAAAAAGAAATTACCTATTTTGAATTCAAATTCTTTACTTTCAGTTACTGTGTCAGTAGTTTTCCTTTGTATAATGGCTTTTATTTTCATTAAAAGAACTTCGCTGTCAAAGGGTTTATTCAAATAGTCGTCAGCACCTACTTTATAGCCTTTTAAGACGTCCTCTTTAAGCGCTTTGGCTGTTAAAAATATAATCGGAACATCCGTATTTTTTTCTCTAATTTCTTTTGCCAAAGTAAATCCGTCCTTGTAAGGCATCATTACATCAAGTATACAAAGATCAAAATCTTCTTTTTTAAATTTCTCAAATCCTTCCATACCATTTTTTGCATGAGTTACATCGTAATCATTCATAGCTAAGTAATCTTTTAAGACGGTACCAAAATTTGGATCATCCTCTACTAAAAGAATTTTTTTGTTTTCAATTTCCATAATATCAAGTTATTAATTCTAATTTAATGATAAAGGTACTACCGTTCCCTTTTTCACTTTCAACATTTATTTCAGCATCATGGTCGTCCAATATCCGTTTAACGTAAGAAAGACCTAAACCATGACCCTTAACGTTGTGAATATTACCCATCTGCTCTCTATAAAATTTTTCAAATATTTTCTTTTGCACTGATTTACTCATGCCTATCCCTTTGTCTACAACTTTTACGACAACATAATTATTTATATTTTCAGTATAAATATCTATTTCGGGAGCACCCTCGGTGTATTTAATACCATTATCAATTATATTAACTATGATATTGGTTAGGTGAAGATCACTACCAAATATATTTGAATTTTCTGCAAAAAAATGGGTTTTTATGTATCCACCTTTGTTTTCAACAATCAGACTCACGTGCGTTACCGCATCTGTTATTATTTCATGTAAGTTAACCGCAGCTTTTTCTAAATCTAATTCGTCTTTTTCTAGCTTGGAGATTCTTAACACATTTTCAACTTGAGTGTGCATTCTTCGATTTTCTTCACGAATCATGTTATGATATCGGGATATAAATTCCTTATTGTCTTTAACTTTTGGGTTTTTTAAAGCATCAAGAGCTAAATTAATAGTGGCTATCGGTGTTTTAAACTCATGCGTCATATTATTGATAAAATCTGTTTTTATTTGGGATATCTGACGTTGTTTTAAAAGTTGTTTTAATGCGCTAGCATAAGTAAAAACTATAAAACCAGTAAACATTAACGAAAGTATTGCCATTCCAATTATAGAACTTAATACAAGGTTTTTCTTGTCAGAAAAATTTACAAAAAGCTGAAAATTCGTTTTTAAATCATTGTTAACAAATAATGGAACTCCATAGGTTATCGAGGGGTCCAATGTAAAATCTTTTGAACGTATTTTTGTAGAAAGATCATTACTGTAAATAGCATATTCAAAACTAGTTGTTAAACCTAGCTTTTCAAGTTGATTACGAATTAATTCTTCAATTTTTTTTCCTGATATTCTTTTATGAATGGGTATTTTAGTTAGGATATTTTTGTAGGCATTTTCAAATTGATTTTGTTCGTAGTCTTTTAACCTTTTAAAAGATTCTGATTTGGATTGAACATTTTTACTCCCGTCAACACCTGATGTAATTTTGGTGGTAATTTTCCTACTGGTAATTTTCTTGAATTGGATGCTATCTATTTCGAGATCCAAAGCACTTGTTGATAGTTTATAATTTTCTTCAAGTACGCCATCTGAAAAAATGTACGTTTCATCTTCCCTATCATTAGTTATTGTATAAATAAGTTCATTAAAACTAGCTTGGTCAGGTACTTGTATGGTATCAATTATACTATTGTAAACGTTATAATACTTTTCAATTTCTTCTAATTGAATTTTTTTAGAGACAGCTATTAAAAGTTGACGAACATTTAGCGTAAACTGCTCTTCTCTACTTTGATACGAATTTTTTATCCAGTATCCCTGTAAAAACATGATTCCCAAAAGGGAAAGAGTCATTAAAACTATCAATAAGGGGAATAACCGATTATTCATAAATCAAAAATATAGTTTTAACATTTAGAGATTAGTCTATTTAACCAAATGTTAACAAAAATTAAATCTCGTCATTCTTAATACTTTCAAGTAGGTACAAGTGAATTTTCCTTACAGAATCTTTTGTTTTTTCTAATTGGGTATTTTCTATAATCGTATCGGCCAATAAAATTTTTTCATCATCACTCCATTGATTTTTTATTCTACTTTTAATTTCGAGAATCGTAAGTTGATCCCGTTTCATAACTCTTTGTATTCTAACTTTTTCAGGTGTAGTAATCAAAATTGTGTGATCACAGGACTTATAACTTCCATTTTCAAAGAGGATGGCACTTTCCTTAATACAGTAAGGTCCCTTTTGTTTTTTTAACCACTTTAGAAAATCTTCAGCAACTTTAGGATGAATGATGGCATTTATTTTTTGCAGTAAGATTTCATCATTAAAAATTTTTTTTGCTACATAATTTCGATCTATTTTTTGATTCTGATAAGCATTTTTTCCAAGTAATTCAATAATTTTTTTTCGAACTATTTTTGAAGTATTGGTAATTTTTTTTGCTCTTTCATCAGCAATGTAAATTGGAATACCTTTGTTTTTAAACAAAGAAGCAATCGTAGTTTTACCACTGCCTATTCCCCCGGTTAATCCAACAATTTTCATTTTAAAATTAAGTAATTTACTTTATCCTGGCGTAATTCAACATTCAAAATAGAGTCAGGAAATTTAATTAGTTTTGGAATCATGTAATTCTCTAATTCATTTTTACTGTGATAATCAATTTCAATCAAAAAGTCAGAGGTTTTAATTTTATTAAAACTCTCTAATGATACATCAAAGTCGATAATAATACTTTCTGGTAATAATTTAATATTAGAATCGGTTGGTGAATTTTTTAAAGACAGTGGAATTAATATAGATTTTTGTGTGAACTCCTTAACTTCTATAGCTATTGTTACCTCACTTTTTTCGAAAGAAAGTTTTTTTTCAAAACTGGTATTTAAATCTACTCCCACAGAAATATTTTCTGATACATCAGAAATTGAGAGTAAGCGTGTAAAAATTTCATTCAAAGTGTCTAATTGATGAGTAGGACCAGAAACATCGATAGAATCAGGTATTATTCTAATTGATCCAACAGCTTTATATCCTTCGGTGTAACTAATATCTTTGATTAGTGTAACTTTCACTCTTTTAGTCTCTAATTTGTCAAGTAATATTTCTAATTGATTGGTGGAAATGTTTTTTATGATAATATCGCTTTCTAATTGATTCGCTATAATTTTTTTAAAATCATCTGGTGGTATTAAAACTACAGATTTCTCATGATTATAATATTCTCCTAAATCGATGTGAATTTTAGGTCTATTTATTTTATAAAATAAAAAATCAAAACCACTAGCAATCAAATCGAAGGAAATGTCATTTTGATTTTTGTCAGAAACAATGATTCCGTGGGGTGTATTTGTATACACAACTTCTACATCTATACTTGCCAAAAAATCACGTGAAAACTTAGAGAGAAACCAAATAAATGCCGCTATCAGCAAAAATAGCAAAAACATCTTTGGCTTACCTTTTTTTTGTTTATTTGAATTGATGTTGGTCATTATAAATATTACTATTTATAAATTTACTTAAAAAATAGTTTAGGAAATTGTTTTTCTGGATCTCTTTTTAAAAAGTTTATTAAAAAAGTAGACTTTAAGAAAGATAAACCATAAGCTGTAAATTGAATAAAAAGAGCAGTAAGTGAATACAATCCAACTAATAAACTTTTATTTTTCAAAGTTGAATCTGCAACAATTAAAAATAAATAACTTAACAAAGGAACAAAAAACAATGAATTGTAGTAAATACCTAAAAATACGGAGCAAAAAGAAAAAAGAATGAATATCGTAGGTAACCAAAATGTAAATTTAGCTGACTTAGGATGCCATTTGTTAAGTATGGGCCTTACCAATCCAAATTTTGAAATTTGTAAATAAAACTTACTCCAGGATATTCTGCGTTTATGGTATACAAAAGCATTTGGTATGAATACCGTTTGATAATTAAGTTCTAAAATTCTATATGACAAATCAGGATCCTCACCAGGATGAATATTTGAAAAACCATTTGTTTTATTAAAAACTTCTTTTGAAAGCCCCATATTAAAACTTCTAGGTTCAAATTTTTGTATGCTTTTTTTATTACCTCTAATTCCCCCTGTAGACAAAAAAGAGGTCATTGTATAGTTAATTGCTTGTTGTATAGAAGAAAAACTACTGTCAGAAGTGTCAGCTCCCCCAAAACAATGATAAAATTCTGTCTCTAAAAATTGGTTAACGGTTTTAAGATAATGGGAAGGTAAAATGCAGTCAGAATCTAAAATAATAAAATAATTGCCTTTGGCAATTTTCATTCCAAAATTTCTAGACGAACCAGGCCCAGAATTTTTCTTATAATGGTATGAGATATCTAATTTAGAATTGAAAAAAGAGACGATATCATTACACTTTATTGTAGATCCGTCTTCGATAATAACTATTTCAAAATCATCAACAAAATCTAGATTACAAAAACTTTCTAATAATTCATATATTTCGTCAGGCCTATTAAATACTGGTATTATAAAGGAATATTTAATTGTATTAAGCATTTAATAAGCATTATTAAAATAAGCTGTCTACTTATTTTGAATCAGATGACATAATGATCTGAAAAATAAACTATTTCATAAAAGTTTCCATAACTTCATTACTCACTCCCATATTCGAAAATCCACCGTCATTATAAAGATTTTGTAAAGTAACTCTTTTAGTTAAATCACTAAACATCGCTACCGTATAATTAGCACAATCTAATGCCGTTGCATTACCCAAAGGAGACATTTTTTCTGCATAAGCAATGAACCCGTCAAAACCTTTAACTCCCTGACCTGCGGTAGTTGGTGTGGGTGACTGTGAAATTGTATTTACCCGAACGTTTTTATCTCTTCCAAAGAAATAACCGAAACTACGAGCTATTGATTCCAGATAAGCCTTATTATCTGCCATATCATTATAATCTGGAAAAACTCTTTGAGCGGCCATGTAGGTTAAAGCGACAATGCTTCCCCATTCATTCATTGCATCCTTCTGGTAAATAACTTGCATGACCTTATGAAAGGAACCAGCAGAAACATCCCAGCCTTTATGAGTAAAAGAATAATTTTGATCGGTGTATGCTTTTCCTTTCCTAACATTTACTGACATGCCAATAGAATGAAGTACAAAATCTAATTTACCGCCTAAAATTTCCATAGACTTACTAATTAAATTTTCTAAATCTTCTAGATTAGTTGCATCAGCTGGAATAATTTCAGAATTAGTTTTTTTTGCTAATTCATTAATTTGACCCATTCTCATTGCTATTGGAGCATTTGTTAAAACAAAACTTCCTCCTTCTGCATGAACTTGTTCAGCTGTTTTCCAAGCTATAGAATTTTCATCTAATGCTCCAAAAATAATTCCTCGTTTTCCTTTTAATAAGTTATATGCCATGTTTTTATTTTATTGCTAATTGGTAAATATACGTTTTAATTTAGTAATTCTTTAGCTTGATTAATTGCTGATATGGATTTGTTTTTACCACCAATCATCTCTGCAATTTCGTTGATTCTTTCTCTTTCATTTAAAATCGAAATACTAGTTTTAGTGATGTTATTGATATCTTCTTTGAATATTTTAATATGTTGATTTCCTACGGCAGCAATTTGAGGTAAATGAGTAATATTAATCATTTGCATCGTCATACTCATCTCCTTTAGTATCGCAGCCATTTTGTAGGCTATTTCTCCTGATATTCCGGTATCAATTTCATCAAATATTGATGTAGGCAACTGTTTATATTGAGCGACAACAGCCTTCACAGCTAACATGATTCTGCTTAGCTCACCACCAGAAACCACTTTTTTTAAAGGCCCAAAATTATGTCCTTTATTGGCAGTAAATAACAATTCTAAAATATCTGTTCCATTTTGTTTAAATACTTCGCTATTAGATAAGTTAAACTCAAAGGAAGCATTGGGCATCCCCAATTCAGATAGAAAATCAGAAAGTTTTTCTTTTAGAGTGGGAATAACATTTAATCTACCAATATGGATTTTTTCAGAAAATTCAACTAATATATTTTTTAGATTTTTTTGTGTGAGTGATAATTTATCAATTTCACTATCAAGATTATTAGTGACAGAAACTTTTTCCTGTAAACTCTCTTGAATAGCAAGTAATTCATGAATAGTCACAACAGAATGTTTTTGCTGTAATTTATATATCTTTTGAAGCTTGTTATGTATTTCATTTAGCAAAGATGGATCAGACTCTATAGATTCAGAAATACCAAATGCTTCATCTGCGATATCCTCTAATTCAATAATTACACTATTTAATCTTTCGTATAAACCATTAAATTCAGTAGATAAACTTTGTAATTTTAAAAGTGAATTCAGAGCATTTTTAAGTGAGTTTAGTGTTCCGAAATTATCTTCATTAAACACATTGTTTATATTCAATAGAATTTCCTGGATTTCTTCTACATTATTTAGCCTTTTATACTTTTTTTCAATTTCTTGTTGATTTACTTGATGTAAATCTGCATCAACTAATTCATTAAATAAAAAAGTATTATAGTCTAATTCTTTAGAGGCAGAGTCTTTCTTATAGATTAATTCGGTAATCGTTTCTGAAATCTCATTATACTCATTGAATTTTTCTAAATAATTTTTTAAAAGAATTTTATTTCCAGCTAAAATATCTAAAATATCCAATTGATATTTTTCTGAGAATAAAGAGGCGGTCTCGTGTTGGCTATGAATATCAACTAAAGAAGTTGATATGGCCTGCAATTGAGATAATGAAACCGGGGAGTCGTTAATAAAAGCTCTTGATTTACTTGATGGTAATAATTCTCTTCGAATTATCGTATGAGGGTCAAAATCTAAATCATGATCTTTAAATAAATCCATAAATAATTTATCCTCTAAAAAAAAATCAGCTTCAATAACACATTTATGGGAATTGTCTCTAACAGAATTTAAATCCGCTCTTTTACCTAAAATTAGTTCTAATGCTCCAAGCAATATTGATTTACCTGCTCCAGTTTCACCTGAAATAGATGTCAAACCGGACTTAAAATTAATTGTAATATCCTCAATTAAAGCAAAGTTTTTTATAAATAACTTGGTAATCAATATGGTAAATTTTGAAAAATGTTGATAAGACTAAAATAATATAAAATAAAATATCAAAAAAATTAATATCGTATCTTAGACCAACTACTTCTCTTAGTTGGGGCTATTCGGTTTAAGTTATTTATTAATGAGGTAACATTTATGGCCGGTCCGTCAGAAAATATACGTTGTATTTCATCAGATTTAGCATCGAAAAAAGTCCTTAACAAATATGAATTCGGTCTTCTGTCATTAATCCCTTTAAGGGTGTTAATGGCTGCTGAAATGGTTGTTTTAGCAATTTTTGGTGAATTATGCATTTTGTCCATCCCTAATCGATGGTAGTTATACATAACTGTATGAAATTCTTTGTATACTTGTGACAGTAAAGCATCATTAAAAGAATAACGTGATTGTTTACCGTCTGTAGACTTCCAGCCTTTAGACCCTCCAGTTGCGGCAGTATTCACAATTTGTTTTGCAGTCGAAAAATAAGACTCTCCTCCATCGATTTCAAAGGTATCAGAATCTAAACCAATTATGGTATAAACATGGAATGCAATAACAGAAACTAAATTTGAGTCAAAACTATTTACATTGAATACCAATGGTTGGAATTCTACATATGAAAAATTAAATTGTTTATCGTTATAATTGTATATAGGACTCGAATAAGTAGATTGGTATATCGGTCTAGAAGCTTGGATTTGAATTGTAGCATTAAAAATGTTAGAATCAAAAGAATTTATTATGATAGACATATTACAATCTATCTTTTCTTGATTGTTATAATTTTTATCAGTCCAAATAGTTGTGTTAATAAATTCAGTAAGCTGAGTTTCTAAAGTTCTAAATATTTGATTATTTGGTTGCCCTGTTTGCTCTGCATTGATAGAAATCGTACAATTTAATTCTTGAGCGTTTATAAATTGAGATGTTATAAAGATGAATAATAAAACTATTTTTTTACACATGAATTTCTCTTATAATATATTTTAAAATATCGAAAGCGACTTCCTTTTTAGATTTAACCTCATAAGGAATAATTTTATTGTCTTTAGATATTAAAGTTATTTTGTTGGTGTTAATTTTAAAACCGGCACCTTGATCGTTAAGCGAATTTAATACAATTAAATCTAAATTCTTTTTTTTAAGTTTTGTTTTTGCATTTTCTAATTCGTTTTGGGTTTCCAAAGCAAAACCAACTAGAAACTGACGCTTTTTTATTTTACTTAAAGATGTTAATATATCTTTCGTTTTTGTCAATTCAAGAGTTAAACAATCCTTACCTTTTTTTATCTTTTGACTTGCTACAGTTTTTGGCGTAAAATCAGCAACTGCTGCACTTAAAATCGCAATGTCACAATTATTAAAAAATTCGTGTGACGCTTTGTACATTTCTTCAGCAGTACTTACGTCAATCACTTGGATCGCTTCGTTATTAGTTTTTATACTAACAGGCCCAGAAATTAATTTTACTTGAGCACCAAGACTAGCTGCTGCCTCTGCTAAAGCATAACCCATTTTACCACTAGAATGATTTCCTATAAACCGAACAGGATCTATTGACTCATAGGTTGGACCAGCAGTAATCAAAATACATTTATTTTTTAATGGAAGTTGATCTAATATATTTTTTTCAACAAAAGAAACAATATTTTGAGGTTCAGCCATTCTACCCATTCCAGAAAGACCACTAGCTAGTTCACCAACCTCTGCAGGAATTTGAAAATTTCCAAAATCATTAAGTTTTTTAAAGGTGTCTTTGGTAGAAGGGTGTTTATACATGTCCAAATCCATGGCTGGAGCGTAATAAACAGGACATTTTGCAGAGAGATAAACGGCTAATAACAAATTATCACAAGTTCCACTTACCATTTTTGACATTGTGTTTGCAGTGGCTGGTGCTATGATAAATAGATCTCCCCATTGTGCAATGTCTACGTGGTTATTCCATTGAGCATTATCATCATCTTCGTTGGTAAATGAAGAATATACTTCGTTTTTCGAAAGCGTTGAAAGCGTTAGTGGTGTAACAAATTCTTTGGAAGATGGAGTCATTACCACTTTGACATTGGCTCCTTTTTTTATAAGTAATCTGGTAAGAAATGCAGATTTGTAAGCAGCTATACCGGCAGTAACTCCAAGTATGATATTTTTACCGCTTAAAACTGACATTTTTTAATTTTCTAATTCTTCGTCTTTGGTATTTCTGTGATAAATTTTACTCTCTAGCCACTCTTGAACAGCTATTGCGTGGGGCTTTGGTAATTTCTCGTAAAATTTAGAAACTTCAATTTGTTCTTTATTTTCAAAGATTTCTTCTAAACTATCGTTGTAAGTAGCAAACTCATCTAATTTTTCAAGTAACTCTTTTTTAATATCACCATTTATCTGAACTGCTCTTTTAGAAATTATAGATATCGCCTCATATATATTGTTGGTAGGTGCATCTACTAAATTCTTGTCGATGGTAGTAGTATTTGATGGTGCTTCTGTATTTTTTAAATCTCTCATATCGTAATTGTTAGCTAGAAACTTTAATTGTTTCTATTTTTTTATCTATATCTTTTTTTATTTCTTTTGCTTTTTCAGCCAGTTCACTTTGTCCGTAATATTTCATAAAATCATTGAAGTATTCAATAGCTATTTGCAAGCGGTCCTCTACTTTTTTTGGAACACTTTGTAATGCCAATTCATACTGAGCTTGAAACCTTCCAAAATAAGCGTCTTCTCTAAAAATTGAGCCTGGATGGTCACTAATAAAATTTTCAAAAGCAGTTATTGAATTTTTATAGCTGTTTAAAGCCAATCCTGTTTTTAAATATTGCTTTGCTACTTCAATATCTTTTTTCTGAAGCTTATAAGTAAGCTCCTTAACTTTTTTATTTGCTTCTTTTCTATATTCTGAATTTGGATAGGTATCGATGAATGCCTGAAGTTTTTCCAATCCTGTATACGTGTCTTTCTGATCTAAAGAATAGACAGGGGATAATTCATAATAACTAGATGCTGAGTAATAGGCGGCAGTTTCTACGCTATCACTTTTTGGATAAGATGCGGCAAATCGCTCAAACTGATAACCTGACAAATAATAATCTTCCAGTTTGTAGTAAGTGTCTGCGTACATGAACATTAATTTTTCTGCTTGTGGTTTTCCTCTGTAAACAGGTACAATCTGCTCCATTAATTTTAAAGCTTTTTTGTATTTACCTTTTTTGTACAAGTTTTCAGACATAGTATATTTCAAACCAGAATCTGGGTTTTTTAACATCTTCTGATATTCACTGCATGAAGAAAAAAGAAGTACTAAAAATATAAATTTTAAACTGTTTATCATAGTTTTAAAAAACATCGTGCAAAAGTAATCAAAATTAAAATAGTATAAAACTTATTGATGCACTAAAGTACTTAGGCAGTAATTGATTTAATAGAGATTTAAAAATAGTTATCTGTTAATTTTTAAGTTTGAAACAAAGGATTCAATTTTTTCTCTTAACTGACTGGTAACAGAAACCAATGGAAGCCTTACAAATTCTTCGCAAAGCCCTATTTTTTTAAATACTGCTTTTATCCCAGCTGGATTACCCTCTTCAAAAATATAATCGATAATTGGTGACAGTTGATAATGAATTTTAAATGCTTTATCAACTTCTTTTTTTAATCCAAAATTTACCATCTGTGAAAATTGATAGGGAAACCCTTCTCCAATTACCGATATAACACCGGATCCTCCTGCTAAAATCATTGGTAAAGTAATCATGTCGTCACCAGAAATAACCAAAAATTCTTTTGGACAAATTTCTATTAATTTCATAGCTTGGACTAAATCTCCGGCAGCTTCTTTTATAGCAACAATATTTGTAAAATTTCTTGCTAATTTATTTACTGTTTCTGGAGCAATATTTGAAGATGTTCTTCCAGGCACATTATAAATGATTAAAGGTTTACTTGAAATTTTTGAAATAGCTGAAAAATGTTGAAAAATTCCTTCTTGAGTAGGTTTGTTGTAAAATGGTGATACAGAGAGTATTGCACTAAAGTTTGTTAAATCGGTATTATTTATCTCATTAATGACGGCATTGGTATCATTTCCTCCTATTCCTAATACCAGGGGCAACCTACCATTATTAACACTTACGACTGTTTTTATAACCACTTCTTTTTCCTGTTTTGTGAGAGTTGCACTTTCAGCAGTAGTTCCTAAAACAACTAAATAGTCGATTCCGTTGTCAATGTTATAATTTACAATTTTTTTTAAGGCATTGATATCTATTGATAAGTCCTCTTTAAATGGAGTGACTAATGCAACCCCTGTACCTATTAATTTTTTCATTATTATTTTTTTTTAAAAGTACTAATTGATTTTATTTAATACTTTAAAGTATTTCAACAATTCGCTTTTAACATCCAGATTTTTTTGAGGGTCAACATTAATTATTAAATCAAATAATCGATTGTCAACACCATTAAAACCGACTTTAAATTTCGCTTTACTTTCAGAAGTCATCAAGTTTAAATAATTATTTTTAGTATTGTAATAACTTACCAATACATCCAAATTTATGTTTAAAAAATCTAAAGCATTGTTGTTATTAATTTCACCTCTCCAATTAAAATGATTACTAAATATTTTATTCTGAATGAGAGTTGGTGTTTTTGTTTTAATATCTAAAAAAGAAAAAATTTTTGTATCTTTTTGTTGTACTCCTAAAGCGTTTGATATATCAAAAAAAATATCAAAATCAACATGATCCTCCTCATTCACCAAAAAACCAATCGTAGTTAGAGAATCATTAACGCCTAACATAGTTCTTTTTTTGAGGTTTTTCGTTATATTCTTTTTAAAAAATATTTTTTGAATTCTTTTAAACATTAGCTTATAAATTACAAATACAAAAATACATCTTTTTAAATTTTGTAATTGTTAATCTAAGAAATCATTGATAAAAATTCATCTTCAGAGAGAATAGTTATTCCAAGATTTTCCGCTTTAATTCTTTTACTTGGTCCCATTTTATCTCCAGCTACAACATAGTTGGTTTTTTTTGATATAGAACTTACTACCCGTCCCCCATTTTTCTCAATTAATAGCTTTAATTGATTTCTTGTTACTTTCATAAAAATACCAGAAACTACAAACACATTAGATTCTAATATATCCGTTTGCCCTGTCAATTCTGTTTCAGAAATCTTCAATTGTATTCCAGCCTGTTTTAATTGCCTAATTATTTCAATATTTTTTTCTGAGGAAAAGAAAGAAACTACACTTTTTGCAATGACTTCGCCAATTTCATCAACATTGACTAATTCCTCTTCAGAAGCAATAGCTAGAGCCTCAATGTCTTTATAATGTTTCGCTAGTTTTTTTGCAACTGTTTCACCAACATATCGTATCCCTAAAGCAAATAAAACTCTTTCAAAAACTATTTTTTTTGATGCTTCTACCCCAGCAATTAAATTAAAAGCACTTTTTTCAGCCATTCGGTCTAGTGGTAAAATTTGATCAATAGTAAGATCATACAAATCTGCATAATTATTAATTAAACCATTTTTAACCAATAATGTCACAGTCTCGGAACCTAAACCATCAATATTCATCGCTTTCCTTGAAATAAAATGTTGGATCCTACCACCTATTTGAGGAGGACAATGCTCACTATTAGGACAAAAATGTTTTGCATCACCTTCATTTCTAGTTAAGCTAGAATTACATTCAGGACAATTAGTTATATAATTGGTTTTCAATGAAGCTGAAGACCTATTTTCAAAAGAAACATCCACAATTTTAGGTATAATTTCCCCACCTTTTTCAACAAAAACAACATCTCCCAGTCTAATATCTAATTTTTCAATCTGGTCGGCATTGTGTAAAGAAGCTCTTTTTACAATCGTTCCTGCAAGTTCTACAGGCTTTAAATTAGCTACAGGCGTAATAGCACCAGTCCGTCCAACTTGATACGTGATATCATTTAAAATAGTTGAAACTCGCTCTGCTTTAAATTTGTAAGCTATTGCCCACCGGGGAGACTTGGACGTATGACCTAATTCTTCTTGTTGAAATAAACTATTTACTTTGATTACAACACCATCAATTTCATAAGGGAGATTATGTCGATGTTGATCCCAGTATTCAACAAACTTTATAACCTCTGGAATAGTAGTTACAAGCTTTGAAATTGCAGGTACTTTAAAACCTAATTTTCTTGCTAAATCAAGACTTTGATATTGTGTTTGTATAGGCAGCTTGTCACCAACCATATGATAAAGCAAACATTCAAGGGGCCTTTTTGCAACTTCACTGCTATCTTGTAATTTCAAACTTCCCGATGCGGTATTTCGGGGGTTTCTATAGGGCTCCTCACCTTCCAATATACGTTGTTTATTCATGTTATTAAAACCTTCAAATGGAAGTACTATTTCTCCTCTAATATCGAATCGGTCAGGAAAATCACCTTTTAATTTTAATGGAACGGAATTAATTGTTTTTATGTTTAAAGTCACATCGTCTCCCTGAGTCCCATCTCCTCTTGTCACAGCACGCAATAAAACTCCGTTTTCGTAAGTAAGACTAATAGAAGCGCCATCATATTTTAGCTCACAAACATATTCTACAGATCCGTCAATAATTTTTCTGTTTCGTTTTTCCCAATCCTCAAGATCACTTTTTGAATAGGAGTTCGATAACGAATACATTTTAAAATCGTGTTTTATAGTTTTAAAATTTTTTGTAATTCCGCCTCCAACTCTTAATGTTGGCGAATTTGCGTCATAAAACTCCGGATGTGCTTCTTCTAAATCCTGAAGTTGTTTTAGTTTAATATCAAAATCAAAATCAGAAATGGTAGCTTCATCTAACACGTAGTAGTTATGATTATGTATTCTTAATTCGTCCCTTAACAGATTAATTTGATCTTTTACATTCATCTAACAAATATAAAATTCAAAATCAAAACAATCAATTTTAGAAAAACTGTTTATAAACAAAAAAGACGATCTTATTAAGACCGTTTTATGGAACAAAAATCTACCTTACAATCAAGAATTGCTTTAGCTAATACAATAAACTCTTTAAACTCTTTTTTTATTGAGCCACTGTGGTTTTTTTGGATCTTTAAAATTTTTCATTTTTTCCAAAAGAGAATCGATTTTATCGTCAACAATTAACAATTGTAAGTTATCAATTGCTAAAAAACCTTTCTTAACCATTTTCTCCATCATTAATATTAAATCATCATAGTAATGATTTATATTGAGTAGACCTATTGGCTTGGAATGAAGTCCCAACTGCAACCATGTTAAAATCTCAAATAACTCCTCAAAAGTTCCCATACCGCCTGGCAGGGTAATAAAACCATCGCTTTTAATTTGCATTTGCATTTTACGATCATGCATGCTGTCCGTAGTAATAAGTTCGCTTAAGCCCAAGTGCACTACCTCTTTAAGTTTAAGAAATTCTGGTATTATTCCAATTACATTTCCTTGTTTTGACAATACTGCTTTAGCTACTAAGCCCATAATACCAATTTTTGCAGCTCCATAAATTAAGGTAATGTCGTGTTCAGCCAGTGAATGGCCTAATTCAGTTGCCGCATCAATAATCTTTTGATCGTTTCCCTCTTTGCTTCCACAAAAAACACAAATACTATCTAGTTTTCTCATATTACCAACATTTTATCATTCGATTTTTCCCAAACATATCTTTCTTCAATACAACATGTTTAAAGCCTGCTTTATTTAACATTTTCTCCATCTCTAAACCAAGATATTCATTTATTTCTAAATAAAGAGTCCCATGGTGTCTTAAATACTGTTTACTTAATTGAGATATTTTTCTGTAAAACAATAATGGATCATCATCTTTAACAAACAAAGCAATATCAGGTTCATGATCAACAACATTTAATTTCATTAACTTTTTTTCTTGCATCCTAACATAGGGTGGATTAGAAACAATAATATCAAATTTTGATTCCCATTTATGTTGAAGATCTGAGTCAGCTTCAAAATTAAGCACATCAACTCTACTAAATTCTATATTTACATTATTTATTAATGTATTTTTTTTTGCCACTTCTATTGCTCTAGTTGAAATATCTATTGCTGAGACAACAGCGTTATTTAGTTTTTTAGCTAAGGATATTGCGATACAGCCACTCCCAGTACCGATATCAAGAATTGTAGCTTCATTTTTATCTACATCTTCAATTATCCAAGAAACTAGTTCTTCTGTTTCAGGTCTAGGAATTAAGACCTGTTTATTTACTGTAATAGGCATTCCAAAAAATTCAGTTTCTCCAAGTATGTACTGTATGGGTTCATGATTTCTTAAACGATCTGCAGCTTGATAAAAACTAGATTGTTCTTCATGTGTGAGTTCATTATTTAGCTGGAGTGCAATATTTATTCTTGATAAGTTGAGATATTTTCCAGCTAACAAATAAAAGAATGATTTTAATTCTTCAATTGGATATAAACCTTCTAATGAATTTATAAAATGATTTCTAAATTTCCCTGTAGTCAACGTTGTAGGTGTTTTAACATGTAAATTGGACAGGAGTAATGACCGGTATTCCCCATTGGGGCATCTAAATACTCAAATCCATTTTTTAAATATAATATTTGAGCAACTTTCATATAGCTCATAGTCTCTAAGTAACATTTTTCAAACAAAAAATCTTTTGCTTTTTCAATGCAAAAATTAATCATTTGAGTTCCTAAACCTAATCCTCTGGCTTCCTCTAAAAAATACATTTTTTGTAATTCGCATATATTTTCTTCACAATTGTCCAGTTGTGAGATTCCTCCTCCTCCTATTATTTTTCCGTTTAAATCAATTACAAAATAAATAGCTTTTGGTTTCTGATATGCCTCATATAATGAATTCAATGCAACATCTGCATATGCAGAACCAATTTTTGGAACACCAAAATCAATTAAAACCTTTCGTATTACCCTAGCTATATGCGGATTATCTTTTTTTAAAATAGGACGAATAATAGCAGTGTTCATATAAATTAATCGGTGTATTTTTACACTGTGAATATACACGAAAAATACATGATGCGATGTATCCAATTAGCTAAAAATGGATTGGGTACTACTTATCCTAATCCTCTAGTGGGCAGTGTTGTTGTATACAAGGATAAAATTATAGGAGAAGGTTGGCATAAGCAATCCGGTAAGTCACATGCGGAGGTAAATGCAATTAATAGTGTGAAAGATCAAGAATTATTAATGAAAGCCACTATCTATGTAAATTTAGAACCATGTAGTCACTTTGGAAAAACACCTCCTTGTGCCAATTTAATAATAGAAAAAGGTATTAAAAATGTAGTAATTGGTAGTAAAGATCCTAATCCAAAGGTGTCAGGTAAAGGTTTAGAGTTACTAAAAGAAAATAGTTGTAACGTAATTCAAGGTATTTTAGAAAAAGAATGCAATGATCTAAACAAACGCTTTTTTACTTTTTTTGTCAAAAAGCGTCCTTACATTATATTAAAATGGGCAGAAACACCAGATGGTTTTATTTCGCCTAAATTTAAAACTAAAAAAAAGCCTGTTTGGATTACCAATAAAAAATCCAGGCAATTAGTTCACCAATGGAGGTCACAAGAGCAAGCAATTTTAGTAGGTACCACTACTGTAATAAAAGACAATCCGTGTTTAACTACCCGAGATTGGAACGGGAGTTCTCCTATTAGAGTAGTTATAGATAAGAGGTTAAAAATTCCATTTGAAGCAACTATTTTTGATTGTAATATTAAAACAATTGTTGTTACTGAAATAAAAAAAGAAAATAAATTAAATCTAACGTATGAGATTATTGATTTTTCTAAAAACATTAGTCACCAGATTTGTGATTTACTCTGTGAATATAAAGTTCAATCATTAATAGTTGAAGGCGGTACAAAAACACTTCAGACATTTATTAATCATAATTTTTGGGATGAAGCTAGGGTTTTTAGAGGTACTGCACTTTTTGATGAAGGAACAAAAGCTCCCTCAATAAAAGGTCAAAAGATATCAGAAACAAAAATTGAACAAGACTTTTTAAAAATATTATTAAATGATTAAAACCCTTCTATTTGATTTTGGCGATGTATTTATAAATTTGGATAAAGAAGCTCCTATTATAGAGATGAAAAAACTCGGAATTCATTCTTTTTCAAATGAAATGATGGAAATCAATAAACAATATGAAACAGGTAAATTAGCTACTACACAATTTTTAGAATGGTATCATAAAGCGGTTCCTAATAGATCAAAAAAACAACTTGCTGATGCTTGGAATTCTATTATTTTAACTTTTCCTGAATACCGACTTAAGTTTTTGGAGGATTTAGCAAATTCAAAAAAATATCAATTAATACTTTTAAGTAACACGAACGATTTACATATTGAAAAAGTAATTGAAAACATGACTTTAAAAAGATACAATCGTTTTAAAAATTGTTTTGGTGCTTTTTATTTTTCACAAGAGATTCATTTAAGAAAACCAAACCTAGATATTTATGAATTTGTTTTAAACTCGCACAATATTAACCCAAACGAATGCTTATTTATTGATGATACCAAAGAAAATACGGAAACAGCAAAAGCACTTGGAATTCATACTTGGAATATTATTCCAAAAAAAGAAGATGTTGTAGATTTATTCCAAACAAAAAAAGCTTTATTTCAAAATT
>JAAEPP010000407.1 GCA_024232495.1 Flavobacteriaceae bacterium | reverse complement strand
TCAGCATAAACACTCCAATTACGTTCGGCTAATTAAGTCAATAAAAAATAGCCAATAATAATAGTGAAAAAGTTGATATCGATACCAAATTCTACTGAAATATGAGCGATTATTGATCAATTAGTAGTTATTCATTTGATAGCCTAAGATAAAAGGCAGTAAAAACAATAAATAATAATGAAAGGAATGAATTCAGCAGACTAATTAATTGATTATCTTAAGATAGAGTGTGTGCTGAATATAGATCGATCGGTCTTTATCTAAATAAATCAAGGTAAAACTAAATATCTATCAAGATCGATAGTTTAATAATGGAATTATTCAATGAACATATAAAAAATTACACTTAATGAGTATGCTGAATAGATAGATAATACCGAATAATAAGGAAAAACATAATATTGAATAATGTAACATAATCATAATTATTAATAATAATACATAATAGATAAATGATATAATAATAAGAATAAACACTAATAAACTCATAAATTGATATAATATAAGAATAATAAAGAAGAATTTAGAAAAAAACAGTAAGAAAGGTATAAAGGATAATATTATAAGAAATAATAGATATAACATAATTGATGATAAAAATATAAAGCATTGAAAACTAACCAAATTAATTAAATAATAATAAAATAAATAATGATACAGTATAAATTCTTAATATCGATAGTTAGATA
>JAAEPP010000406.1 GCA_024232495.1 Flavobacteriaceae bacterium | reverse complement strand
TACCTCACAACCTTTACCTTACCGGCACAGTTACGTCCCTTTGTTTGGGCTCATCAAAAGTGGGCATATCAAGCCATGTTTATTGCAGCGAAAGAAACGCTGGATGAGTTCTTTAAAAACGATAAAAAACAAGGTTTACATGATAAAATACCAAGCTTACTTATCATCAATAATTCTCTTAATAAACAAGGATAGGTTGCGCGCAGCCGCAACTTTATCCTGTTGTTGAACAAGCCCGGTCGATTAGTTGTACTCTTTATAGGAAATATATAAACACTGAGGTAGGTGGCTTTCAATGCCATGTAAGCTGCTGTTTTTTTAGGGCGAGTGTCACCACAATCGCAACACCACCCATTGCAATTTGTTGTACAAAAAACTTGGTTGTTTTTACATCGCTAACCCTCAATTCATTACTATTGATGCTGGAGACTAAACAGCATTACGCACACAAATACCTCTGTTACTACACGTCCTTGTTTGATCTCGTTACACCGAAGATGATTTTATTACCAATGCTCATCAGGTAAAGCGCCATTGGTTGATGGCATTTG
>JAAEPP010000405.1 GCA_024232495.1 Flavobacteriaceae bacterium | reverse complement strand
TTCTTGCCCAGCAGTTGCATAATTTACGATTCGTTTTGCTAATGCTCCTGCAATTTGTCTGTGGAGTACCTCACCAAAAGCTTCAGACTTTACCACTACCGTAGTTCGTTCATTTTCTTCAGAAGATTTAGGATGCCAGGCCACCAAAAATTTACCTGGATGATATTTACTGTACACAATGTTTCCGCCCACGGGATAACGCGTTACATGAACGTTTAAAGGCGACATAAATACAGAAACTTGCAATCTCTTATCTTTAAAATACTCTTTTTCGTAGACTTCTTCAATAACAACGACTTTACCATCAACAGGAGATAGGACCTGTTCAGGGTTTAAAATAAAATTTCTCTTTGGGTTTCTGAAAAATTGGAGGATTAAAACAACCAGTATAAGTAGTACGAGAAACAATCCTTTCTGCAGGATGTCATTTTCAATTTTAAAGTGAACTAAAATTGAAAGTGAAGCAAAAATTAAAAAAGTAACAGCTATAATTTTAAATCCTTCTTTATGAAACATAATTGATGAATATTATAAATAAATATATAAATGGACTTGCAAATATAATACTATCAAGTCTGTCATAAACTCCTCCGTGACCTGGCATTATTCTTCCACTATCTTTTACTCCAGCAAGTCTTTTAAATTTTGATTGTATTAAATCGCCGCTAGTTCCTAAAACGGATACTAATAGCGCCAAAAGTAACCAAAATACGGGACTATAGAGTAGCGTTGTATTAGAAATAATAACCCCACCTATAAGCGCAGCTAAAAGACCACCAATAAAACCCTCAATTGTTTTTTTGGGAGAAATTTTTTCTTTTAATTTTCTCTTTCCAAATCTTTTTCCAATGAGATAAGCAAACGTATCATTGGTCCACGTTAAAATAAAAATTCCAAGCACTAATTTGGGTTGAAAGGTGGAACCTATTGAAGGTATCAACGTTAAGAAAATAAAACCACTGATGATATAAAAAATAACACCCAAGTAACGTTTTGATTTAAAAAATGTGATTTTATCTAAGAGCATGACATCTCTAAACAAAAAAACATTCATTAAAACAGAAAAGAATAGCAAACTATGTAATAAGGAATAATCAATACTATGGAAGGCTATAAAATAAAAAGGGATAAGCACTAAAATGTAAGGGACTATTCCTTTTAAGCTTATAAGTTTTAAAAACTCGTGCAGGGTAATTATAGTGAGACAGAAAATTAAAACAAGGTACCATTCACTCGATGTGAAAAGTGAAGATAATACTAATGATACGTAAAGAACTCCCGATAAAAATCGAATAATTACTTCTTTCATAAATTACAAGTCTTCCAGTAAAAGTAAATATAAGTTTTTTGTACTACTTCCATAACTCATGAAATCTTTTTCTTTTTTTGATTCGAAATCTTGTATGGTGGTAATATTACTTGGGATAAGATTTTTACTTTGATTTTTTATTTTCCTCATACCTTCACTTATGGTATCGGTTAATTGACTAGTTGTTGAAAAAACAATAAATTTTGAGGGTAACTCGCTTAGCTTTTTTTCTTTAATTTGATTGGATGAAAAAAGAATCGAACCATTTTTTGCTATTAAAGATTCACAAGTGGTAAGAAAAAAAGAATTGTTTTTGGGTTCTTTAAAATTGAACTTGTTAGAGTTAAACTTTGAGCCTAAGCGTTGATTGATGCAGTAAACGTCTTTTTCCGATATTTGATTTTCCTCCAAAATATTTTGGAATGCCTCAAAGATCTCATCCATGCTTAAGCAGTAAAGAAATTTCCCTCCATTTTTATTGAACATGTACGTGAACTTTTCGTCAATTGGCGCGTCATCGCTAGGGATGTAGCTGCTTTTGTCAGAAGAGTTTTCAGAATCCTCTATCTTTTCTTTTTTACCAAAAAGTTTTTTAAACAGATTCATTTTTATTCAGTGGGTGCTTTGTAGTGTTTCTCAAGATTCAAATATATAAAATCTATATTGAACTTAGGAGTACAAACTGCCATTTTTAATGAACTAAAAATAACCTGTTAGGAAAGATTTATGACTTCATTTAAAGATAACAAAAAACAAGTGGGATTTATTCAACAGTATCTTCTTGCTCAACAGCAGAGGATTCTTTCTCTTCCACGTTTTCTTCAGCAGTTACAGCCTCACTTTTTGATTTATCGAAAGGTCTATCTCCAAATATTTTTTGAAGATTATCTTTAAAAATGACTTCTTTATCTAAAAGTACTTTAGCGAGATCTGTTAATTTATCCTTGTGTTCAATTAAAAGGTGAATAGCTCTCTGGTATTGCTCTTCAATAATTTTTGAAATTTCCTCATCGATCAGTTCTGCAGTTTTCTCGCTGTATGGCTTAGTAAAACCATATTCATTTTGACCGGAGGAATCGTAATAAGTTAAATTACCTACTTTTTCATTTAAACCATATACAGTAACCATAGCTCTTGCTTGCTTGGTCACTTTCTCCAAGTCATTCAAAGCACCCGTTGAAATCTCATTAAAAATTACGTGTTCAGCGGCTCTACCTCCTAATGTAGCACACATTTCGTCTAACATTTGATCCGGTTTAACCAATTGACGCTCCTCTGGTAAATACCAGGCAGCACCAAGAGATTTACCTCTCGGTACAATAGTTACTTTCACTAAGGGTGCTGCATGCTCGAGCATCCAACTTACGGTTGCATGTCCTGCCTCATGATAAGCAATAGCTTCTTTTTCTTTAGGAGTAATTATTTTGTTTTTCTTTTCAAGACCTCCAACAATTCTGTCGACAGCATCTAAAAAGTCTTGTTTTTCTACAATTTCTTTATCTTTTCTTGCGGCAATTAAGGCTGCTTCATTACAAACATTTGCGATGTCTGCCCCAGAAAATCCGGGTGTTTGTTTTGATAGAAAGTCGGTATCTAATTTTTGATCTACTTTTAAAGGTCTAAGGTGAACTTCAAAAATCTCTTTACGCTCTCTAACATCTGGAAGATCTATGTATATTTGTCTGTCAAACCTCCCTGCTCTCATCAAGGCTTTGTCTAAAACGTCTGCTCTGTTAGTAGCTGCCAATACAATCACGTTTGAATCTGAACCAAAACCGTCCATTTCAGTCAATAGTTGATTCAGCGTATTTTCTCTTTCATCATTAGATCCTGACATATTATTTTTACCTCTTGCACGACCAATAGCATCAATCTCATCAATAAAAATAATCGAAGGAGATTTTTCTTTAGCTTGTTTAAATAAGTCTCGAACTCTAGAAGCACCAACCCCAACAAACATTTCAACAAAATCGGAACCAGACAACGAAAAGAAAGGCACATTGGCTTCTCCTGCAACTGCCTTAGCGAGTAAAGTTTTACCAGTTCCTGGAAGACCAACTAAAAGCGCTCCTTTTGGAATTTTTCCACCTAAGGCGGTGTATTTTTCTGGTTTTTTAAGGAAATCTACAATCTCTTGTACCTCTTCTTTGGCTCCTTCTAAACCTGCAACATCCTTGAAACTCGTTTTTACATCTGTTTTTTGGTCGAATAACTTTGCTTTGGATTTACCGATGTTAAATAGCTGTCCACCAGCACCTCCTCCGGTTCCCCCAGACATTCTTCGCATAATAAATATCCAAATTCCAATGATAACCACAAAAGGTAATAAGGAGATTAAAATTTCACTCATTACGTTATTGTCTGTTTCGTATACCACAGTGGTGGCTAAATCATTGTTTGATTTTATGAGATTCAGACTGTTCTCAAAATTTTGTAAATCTCCAAACTCAAATTGGTAGGAAGCCTCTTTTCCATTCGATAAAAACCCAGAACCTTTATTTTTATTACGATGTATTTCTTTAGTTTTTGCTTCTTGGCTCAAGTATACTTTAGCTATTTTACGATTGACGATTTCAACTTTCTCGACGTCACCGTCTCTTAAGAAAGTTTCAAACTCACCTTGAGTTGTTTTATTTAGTTGAGACCAACTTCCGCCACCAAAAAGATTTAAGCCTATAAAAACAACAATGACAGCGGCATAAATCCAATAGCTATTAAACTTTGGTTTTTTTAAATCTGGTTTTTTACTATCTTTTGCCATTAGGCTTCTTCTTTTTTAGTTGATGTTTCTATTTTTAAGGACGTTGCATCTCCCCATAATCCCTCAATATTGTAAAAATCTCTTATTTGTTTTTGAAAAACATGAACCACAACGTGCACATAATCTAGCAAGACCCATTCGGCATTGTTACTACCTTCTACATGCCATGGTTTTTCTTGCAATGCCTTACTAACTAATTTTTGTACTGAATTTACAATTGCATTTACTTGCGTATTGGAAGTACCATTACAAATAACAAAATAGTCGCATACCGTATTTTCTATTTCTCTAAGATCTAATATTTCAATATCTTGACCTTTAATTTCTTCAATTCCCCTGACGATCTCTGTGATAAGTTGGTCGGTCCCTTTGTTCTTCTTCAATATAATTTTATTTATCCTTTTTTATTAGGTTGCAAAGTTATTATTTTTTTGTTTATTGGAACGTTATTGTAACGTTACATTAACACAATATTTTTTACGTTGTGAATATAATCAAACTTAATGCCATTGACTCCACAAATTCTTACTTAGTTAATTTAAGTAAGACTACTGTATTGGACGACTTTACCGTTGTTCTAACAAACCATCAAACAAAGGGGAGAGGTCAACAAGGTGCTGTTTGGCAATCTGCCCCTAACAAAAGTCTTTCATTTAGTGTGTTTAAGGCCTATGACAACCTTTCAATAACTAAGGTTTCTAGTCTAGCTTTCGCAGTTTCGTTGGGACTCGTAAAAGCATTAGAAAAATATCAAATCCCAGATATTTCCATAAAATGGCCAAACGACATAATGTCACAGTCTAAAAAAATGGCAGGAATCTTAATCGAAAATAAAATAAAACAAGGCCAAATTGTTTCCAGTATTATTGGTATTGGATTAAATGTGAATCAAGAAACGTTTAATCAACTTCCTCAGGCTACTTCTATGTATTTATCGGCCCATAAAAAATTTGATGTAGACTCTGTTTTTGAATGCTTACTGGAACAATTAGAGATTCAATTAAACAAAATTGAAGCGCTTGCCATAGCAAGCCTAAAAAAAGAATACGAGTCGTTCCTTTTTAGAAAAGGAATGATTTCAGTTTTTGAGGATCGCTCAGGAAATCGGTTTAACGGGATTATTCAAGGGGTAAGTGATCAAGGCGAACTTATAATCGAAAGTGAAACGCATGCGATGAAAACTTTTCAGCCTAAAGCACTAAAATTACTTTTTTAGAGTCCTTCTAGATTTGAAGAAAGTGTATCGATAAATTTTGTAATAGGGCCTTTAATCATCATCGCCATCATAGGATTAAAATCTCCTTCAAATTCCAATTCAACACTTGCTGATTGATCGTTTAAAGCGCTGATGTTTCCAATAAGTGTAAAGGGAAGTTTATCGCTGATAGCTCCTAATATCACTTTATTTGGTGAAAGAACTTCTTTTACCTCCAATGCAATTTCCGGCATTCCCTTCAATGCAAAAATAAACGCATTCTCTCGAATTAATTCAAACTTACTTATATTTTCGGGCATCAACTTCTCGAAATTTTTAACCTCGCATAAAAAATCGCAAAGTTCATTTGCTGATTTTTGAACGGTTACTTTTTTACTTGTTAAATTCATGTTTCTTTTTTTAGATTATAGATTCAAAAACAATATCAATTATTGGCCCCAAGTATCGGGGTTCATTCGCCAGGCAGCTAAAACATCGGCCTCTGATGCGGTGATGTAGTTTGATTTTTCTGCCAATTGCAAGAGGTTTTTATAATCACTTAGCGTGTGCAAGCTTACTGCTGCGTTTTTAAAATTATCCTCAGCAATTTCAAATCCGTAGGTAAAAATTGCCAACATTCCTTTCACTTTAATATCTGTTTCT
>JAAEPP010000404.1 GCA_024232495.1 Flavobacteriaceae bacterium | reverse complement strand
TAGTGCCACATTATTAGCGCCACATTAGTGCCACAATAGTGCAACATTAGTGCCACATTAGTGCCATATTATTAGTTCCACACTAGTGCCACATTAGTGCCACAGTAGTGCCACATTAGTGCCACATTAGTGCCACATTATTAGCGCCAGTGGAGTTCTGGTCGACGCACTGCAGGGCGAGGATGGCGAGGCTCACCCTGAACAGTGGCACCATCATGGCGCCACTGCTCCTCAGACTCAACTGGTCAATGTTGTATTATATGGCTGTAGATTGAGAGGAGGGGTCACTGTTCATGTAATTATATCAATTGATGAGGTCCCATCAATTGACAACATCCCATCTGTGACCCCCATATATAGAAATTGATGGTAGGTCATCAATGAATTGTTGTGTAAAAGTATGGCCGCAGGGGTGGTGGTGGGGATGTGGAGGTTACATTGTAAGGAGGTTTAAATGAAGTGTGCCTTCTTTTCAGACAAACTATTTATACACAATGATACATGCTGCCATTGAGGCACCATCATCAATTGATGGACAGCCATCAATGAATCGTTCATCAGAGACCAATATCTATTGATGGAAGGCCATCATGATGGCATTTCATCAATAATGATGGCCATCCATCATATGACATACCATAAACTAAAGTTTTGCCTTCGTCTGTGTCCTGGCTACATCCCAGGACCTGTCAATCTTCCCAATGTCAGTCATAAAATTCGGTTCTTGATGTTTTCTCCCAGTTTGACTTGTCTAATTGGGTTTTTGATTTTTGCTTTTTAACTCTTTGTCCCCAATTTTCACCATGTTTGGCTGCCATTAGTTTTGAACTAATAGGTTCCACTGGCACAGTTTTTCATGGGGAATCTGGAGATGACATCGAAATTAGACCTTGACCTCTTTAAAGTGGTGTAATAAGGGCCTAAAGTTTTTTTGGCTCAAAATGAAGAATTAATTAAGGCTTGTGCCGCTAATCAATAACTTTTTTTCCTGGAGGTTTCATGAGCTGGGAAGAATAGCACATGGGCACATAATGTGGGGCTACATGGGCTATTCGTTTCAGCTCATGAAACCTTCAGGAAAAAAAGTTATTGATTATCCACACAAGAAAATTTAAATTATGGACCAAAATTGGATCACTTTTCACCCCCTATTGGATGCTGGTTCACCCATATACAGTCCATCTGCCATTTTGGTTTAAAC
>JAAEPP010000403.1 GCA_024232495.1 Flavobacteriaceae bacterium | reverse complement strand
GATTTTGAACTTAAATTTGCATTCCCCTCAAAGTTTGTTAAAGTGCAATTTCCTTGTTCCAAAGAGGTGACGACAGAGTTAAAGCTTCCTGTAGATGTCAAAGAAGCTATTTTAGAATTAATAGTTATGTCTAACCGTTTTGGGAGCTTTATTTCGATTTCTATGGATTGCACTTTATGAGCTGCTAATTTATCATTTATCGACTTAAAAAAAGGAGTGATATCTGGTTTAATAAATAATATATTATTTTTTTCTAGCAGGCTTAAAACAACACTTTCATGGTCTTGACCTTCGATTCTTGTTATTATAGATATCGTATTAAGGTCTGTTGAGATTAAATGAATATGATGGATTTTGTCTGAACTGATTTCAATACTATTATAGTGGTTTGCCGCTATCTCTTTTTCAATTATTTTCTGAGAAAAAGATTTACTGCACAGTAGTAGTATTAAAATAATTTTTTTCAAATAAAAACTCTAAAAAAAAACCAAACTCTTTTTGTTTCAAAACTGAAGAATTTGGAATTAAAATATATTGATTGTTTTTTTATTGCATATTTTTAGCTTCTATGCTAAGTGTAGCGTGCGGAACTAACTTAAGTCGTTCCTTATTGATTAATTTCTTAGTTACTCGGCAAACACCATAAGTTTTGTTTTCAATTCTAATTAAAGCATTTTTTAAGTCTCGAATAAACTTCTCTTGACGTATTGCTAATTGAGAATTCGCCTCTTTACTCATTACATGACTTCCCTCATCAAAAGCTTTAAATGTTGGAGATGTATCATCAGTTCCATTATCACTATCGTTTCTAAAAGCACTTTCAATTAAATGCAATTGAGTCGTTGCATGCTCTATTTTTTCTAATATTAACTGCTTGAATTCTTCCAAATCAGCATCATTGTATCTTGCGTTTACTTCTTGATTCATTCTATACTTTTTTTATAACCAACTTACTAATTATATCATCAAAAATTATTTCAGTTCCTTCCTCTAATTTTTGTTCAAAATTTAATTCGTTTGTTAATGTTTCACGTTTAATGTATTCTAAATTTTGGTTGACCGCTATTTTTAATTTTTCATCATCTTGAATGGTAATTTTAACTCGATCCATCACTTCAAAGCCTGAGTCTTTTCGAATATTTTGGATTCGATTTACCAATTCTCTTGCAATTCCTTCACTTTTTAATGCTGGACTAATTGTTACATCTAAAGCTACTGTAACCCCATCACTATTTGCCACCAACCAGCCTTCAATGTCTTGAGAACTTATAACGACATCATCTTTGCACAATGTAGTATTTTTTTCGTTAATTAAAACACTAATTTCTCCTTCTTTTTCAAGAATAGCTATTTCTTCCTGCCCAAAATTATTAATTATCTGTGCAATGGATTTCATGTCTTTCCCAAAACGAGGGCCCAGCTTTTTGAAGTCTGGTTTTATTTGTTTTACCAAAATCCCAGACCCTTCATCTATTAATTCAATATCCTTGACATTTACCTCCGACTTAATGAGATCCGAAACAGCTAAAATTTCTTCTCGTTGATCGTTATTTAAAATCGGTATCATGATTTTTTGTAATGGCTGACGTACTTTTATTTTCTCTTTTTGTCGCAATGACAATACCAACGATGAAATAGTTTGCGCTCTTTGCATTTTATGCTCCAATGCCTTATCGATATAAGTCGAAATAACTTGAGGAAAGTTACTTAAATGAACCGATAATTTCCCTTTTTTTGTGGTCCCCCCTATTAAATCCTTGTACAATCGATCCATAAAAAAAGGAGCGACAGGGGCACTTAATTTTGATATAGTTAGTAAACAGGTATGTAGTGTTTGATATGCAGATATTTTATCTTCTCCATAGCTTCCTTTCCAAAAACGTCTTCTACTTAAACGCACAAACCAATTACTTAAATTTTCTTGAACAAAGTCTGAGATGGCTCTTGTAGCTTTCGTAGGCTCATACTCGCCATAGTATTGATCTACTTTATCAATTAAGGTGTGTAATTCAGATAAAATCCAACGGTCAATTTCAGGTCTTTTTTCTGAGGCAATATCGGATTCTGAATAATTGAAATTATCCAAATTAGCATACAGACTAAAAAAACTGTAGGTATTGTATAAGGTGCCAAAAAATTTATTTCTTACTTCTGAAATACCTGCAACATCAAATTTTAAATTATCCCATGGGTTAGCATTGCTAATCATGTACCAACGCGTTGCATCGGGCCCGAACTTATCGATAGTTTCAAATGGGTCGGTAGCGTTTCCTAAACGTTTTGACATTTTTTGCCCATTTTTATCCAATACCAAGCCATTTGAAACAACATTTTTATAGGCAACATCGTCAAATATCATAGTTGCTATAGCATGCAACGTATAAAACCAGCCTCGAGTCTGATCAACTCCCTCAGCAATAAAATCAGCTTTTCGCCAGATAGTATCCACTTTATCTTTATTTTCAAATGGATAATGCCATTGAGCATAGGGCATACTCCCACTATCAAACCAAACGTCAATTAAATCAGCTTCCCGTTTCATACGGATTCCATTTTTTGAAACCAAAGTAATTTCGTCTACAATATTTTTATGTAAATCTACTTTTGCGTAATTTTTTTTAGAAAAATCTCCTGCTACAAAATCATCAAATATGTCTTTTTGCATGAAACCAGCAGCTACTGCTTTTTTCATTTCATTTTTTAATTCTTCAATAGACCCAATAGCCATCTCTTCCTTTCCATCTTCAGTACGCCAAATAGGCAAAGGGATTCCCCAGTATCGCGATCTGGACAAATTCCAATCGTTGGCATTAGCCAACCAATTACCAAATCGCCCTTCTCCAGTAGCTTTAGGCTTCCAATTGATCCCTAAGTTTAACTCAAACATACGATCCTTAAAATCGGTAACTTTAATAAACCAAGAATCTAATGGGTAATATAAAATAGGCTTATCGGTTCGCCAACAATTTGGATAACTGTGGGTGTATTTTTCTACTTTGAAAGCCTTGTTTTCTGTTTTTAATTGAATCGCAATCTCAACATCTATCGATTTTTCAGGCGCTTCTCCTTCCGGATAATATTCATTTTTTACGTACTTGCCGGCGTAATCTCCCATCTCTGGTCTAAATTTACCTTGTAAATTTACCAAAGGAACTAACTTACTATTTTCATCCTTCACCAACATCGGAGGAACTTCCGGCTGAGCTAACTTCGCTACCATCGCATCATCTGCTCCAAATGTAGGGGCCGTATGAACAATTCCTGTACCGTCTTCTGTAGTTACAAAATCCCCTGCAATAACCCTAAATGCATTTTCTGGATGATCATTTGGTAATGAAAATTGCATCAACTGTTCGTATCGAGATTCTAAGATTTCATTCCCTTTAAATTCTTTAGAAATAAAGTAAGGGATTTTTTTAGCACCTTTTTCATAAGTGGCTACTTCAGCTTCAGATGCTACTTTTTCATACTTCCCTGAAAACTGTTTCTCTACTAAGTTTTTTGCTAAAATTACTTGTGATTCTTCAAAGGTGTATTGATTGAATGTCTTTACAAGAACGTAGTCAATTTTTTTACCTACCGTTAAGGCTGTATTTGAAGGTAGTGTCCATGGGGTAGTCGTCCAAGCTAAAAAATAAATAGCTCCTTCCACATCTTTCAGAAAAGCGGGCATTGAATCTTTAATAGCTTTAAATTGTGCCACCACGGTTGTATCGGTAACATCTTGATAGGTGCCCGGTTGGTTTAATTCGTGAGAACTAAGACCCGTTCCTGCTTTTGGAGAATAGGGCTGTATGGTATATCCTTTGTACAACAATCCCTTATTGTATATTTCTTTTAATAGCCACCAAACTGTTTCCATATATTTTGGCTCATAGGTCACGTAGGGATCTTCCATGTTTACCCAATAGCCAATTCGTTGAGTAAGGTTATTCCAAATATCAGTATACCGCATAACTGCTTTACGACAAGCAGCATTATAATCTTCGACCGAGATGGTTTTCCCGATATCTTCTTTCGTAATCCCCAATTCTTTTTCTACCCCCAATTCAATTGGTAAACCATGTGTATCCCAACCAGCTTTTCGCTTTACTTGAAATCCTTTCATGGTTTTATAGCGAGGAAAAATATCTTTAATGGTACGTGCTAAAACATGATGCACCCCCGGCAAACCGTTAGCCGATGGCGGTCCTTCAAAAAAAACATAGGGAGTTTTCCCCTCCCGAGAAGTAATACTTTTTTCAAATACCTTTTCCTCTTCCCAAAATTTGAGAATGTCTTCTCCTATTTTTGGGAGGTTTAAGCCTTTGTATGTTTCAAATTTTGTACTCATTATTTTTTGCTTTTGCAAATTGCTTTTTACACTAAAAAGAATGCTGCGAATTTAATAAATTGTTAAGATAAGGCAATGGCTTATTACCTTAAAATTAAGCGACTAAAAAAGCTCTGTGGAATTAACCACAGAGCTTTAATAGTTATTACTAGTTGGTTTTTATCGTACCATTCTAATTTCTCCTGACTCCACAAAATCTACATCACCTTCTGTATATATATTATTATAACTGAATCTTAGCTCATTTTCATTAAATAACGTTACGTCCCATACTTCTTCTCCGTCTAAAACTAACTGCATTAAAGAATTATTAGCTGTGTAATTACCTGTTTCATTCTCAACATCTATAATAATTGTATTATCTTCTATAACTTCTCCTGCAACAGTTATCGTTGAGTTAAGTACATATTCTCCATCGACAATATAGGTGCCATTTTCAAAAAAAGTAAATGAAATTTGAAAGGTTTCTCCTGTACCTGAGAACTCTGTAACTACATCCAGTCCGTTAATATTAACTGTCTCAGTATCAAAAATATTTAGATATTGAATTCCATAACTACCGGCACTTAAATTGGTATTGTTTAATTCGTATGGAACTGAATCATCATCGCTACTGCATGCGATTAATGTGAAGACCATAACGAGTGTAAAAAAGTTTTTTAACAACTTCATAAGTTTTATATTTTATAAATTTTTGTCAAATATAATTTGTTTTCAGTAGCTTAGACACAAATTTTTAATCTTTTTCCTTTTGAAACAATTCATTTTATGTTTAGTATTTCTTCCTTTAACGTCAATCGCGCAAGAATATGTTGATGTTTTTAAGTTTGGATATAGCTATACTGATCAAGCAAAATTTAAAGATACTAATGAGAATACCCCTATTAACACCTTTAACGCTGCAGTAACCCTCCCCATTGAATTAAACTCAAAGCATGCTTTTTTAACCGGTATCGATTTTAGTTCTCAAAACTTGTGGTTGTCTCCTGAATACAGCCAATCGACGACCTTATACAATACATTATTAAAAGTTGGCCTTGCAACAACCTTCACGGAAAAATGGAGTACTACCCTTATTTTATTGCCTAAAATTGCCTCTGATTATAAAACTATTTCTGGAGATGATTTTAATTTTGGAATCTATGCCATTGCAAAACTTAAAAAAAGCGAATATTTTAAGTTCCGTTTTGGGTTCTACGCCTCCACTGAATTGTTTGGAGTATTTGCTACCCCTATTTTTGGCGCTTATTACTTGAGCCCCAATAAACGTTTTGAAATAGATGCATCTTTGCCAATTACTGCGGCTGTTAATTATCATTTTGAGAGAGTGTCTGTCGGATT
>JAAEPP010000402.1 GCA_024232495.1 Flavobacteriaceae bacterium | reverse complement strand
AGTTTTAACTAAGTTTCATGGGAAACTATAAAAAAACCCTCGGTGTAATATGTTCCAGGCTGTTTCCATGGACAGAACTGTTGTAATACGTTTGTTTACAACCTTTTAGAGCAAAGAGAATCGTTTAATTCCATGGGAAATGCATACTTTATAAGAAATTAAGGTGGACACTGCTTCCGGGGCAAAGTTTAAACTTAGTTTCATTGGGAACTATACAAAACCTTCGGTGTAATATCTTCTAGGCTGTTCCCATGGACAGAACTGTTGTAATACGTTTGTTTACAAAGTTTTGGAGCAAACGGAATCGTATTCTTCCGTTTGACAGGCGTACTTTAAAAGAAATTGAGGTGAACTCTTATATGCGGGGCTAAGATTTCACTAAGTTTCATGGGAAACTATAAGAAAACCTCGAAGTAAGAAGTACTAGGCTGTTCCCATAGACAAAACAGTTGTAATACGTTTGTTTACAACGCTTTAGAGCAAATGGAATCATTTTATTCCGTGCAAAAGGCGTACATTATAAGAAGTTGAGGTGAACTTATATTGCAGGGCTAAGTTTTCACTAACTTTAATGGGGAACTAAAACAAACCATCGAGTAATAAGTTCTAGGCTGTTCCCATGGACAGAACTGTTGTAATACGTTTCTTTAAAACGCTT
>JAAEPP010000401.1 GCA_024232495.1 Flavobacteriaceae bacterium | reverse complement strand
GGCTCTACTGTGCAAACCTGCACCAAAGCTTAAAGAGTGTTTGTTGTTTAATTTATAATTAAGTCCTAAACGAGGTTCTACAGCACTACTATTTGTTTTAGCAAAATGTAAAAAGTGCAATCCTGAATTCAATGTTAATTTATCTGTAGCTCTATATTTCCACTGAAAATAACTCTGAAAAATAGTACTGTTTCCATCTACTTTATCGTTAGTTGGGACTAAATGACCTATGTCATTAGAGCCTGTATGATAAGAAATCGTTTTTTCTTTAAGATGGCTTAAAGTGACTCCAGTACGAATAGTGTGTTTTGCGTTAAACTTATGATTTATAAAAGAAGATAAACGCAAAGCTTCGATTTTTGAATCAAATTCACTACCCTTTAATGGGTCTATAACACCATTATTTTTTGTTTCCTCTTTAAGATTTGCACCATCTAAAGAATAGGAAATGTTTGTTTTTAAATACGTTCTATCTTTTAAAAATATTCGATGTCCTAAACCTGTAATAAAGGTACTTACATTATTATTAGAACTATTTTGAAAGTTACCTGTTGTTGGCGTGCCACTTTCACTTTCTGAAGCGGTATCCGATGACTTTATAATATTCTTACCATATAATCCATAGATATTAAAAGTTCCTATTTTGGAAGTAGGAAGGTTGATGTTGTAATTTAAATCTTGATAATTTAAGTTTCCTCCTTCACTTAATTTAACGCCTATTTTATCTAAAATACTAACGGTAGAATACCTGTAATTAATTAGATAAGATGCCTCACTTTTTTTACTAAAATAGCCTTCGGTAGCTATTCCAAGTCCTAAAAAACCAGCATCAATTGTGGTTTCTCTTTTCTTATTGTTTCCTTTACGAAATCGTAAATCAAAAACACCTGCTAAACCATTACCATATTCAGCAGGAAAAGCCGAAGTGAAAAAATCGGTCTTATCCAACACATTAGAGCTTAACATACTTACTGCACCTCCTGTAGAATACACAAAATGGTTAGGATTGGGAACTTCTACACCCTCTAATCGCCATAAAAGCGTATTTGGTGAGTTTCCTCTAATCACAATTTCGTTATTTAAATCATCACCGTTACCTGTTACACCAGCAAAATTTTGCACTTGCCTAGCTGGGTCACCAAAAGATGCTGCGTATTTATTAGCTTCTTGAACATTTAATGAGCGAGCACTTACTGTTGCAAATTCGTTAACTGTTTTGTCTTTCTTTTTACCTGCTAAAACGACCACCTCATTAAGACTTTCAAGATTTTCTATTAATCCAATATTTAAAAGTACTTCTTTACCAGCAGTTACATTTATATTAGATAGCGTAATAGTTTCATAACCTACAAATGATACTATAAAGGTTTGTTTGCCAATTGGAACATTGTTTAAAACAAACTTTCCGCTTTCATCAGAAGTAGTTCCTATAGATGGATTACTATTTTTAATAATAATATTAGCGAAAGGAATGATTTCTTTAGAGTCTTTGTCTGTTATAACACCTCTAACTGTTTGTTGTGCTGATAACGAAAAAGGCAACACGAAAAATAAAATAATTGAAAAAAAATTGAGCTTCATAAAAATATAAATTTATTTGTTTGGCAAAAAAACTCATATTGTTATGAATTAGTGTTCAAATGGATAAAGTTGAACAACTACATTGTATTTGTAGTTTGTAATTTATTGATTTTTAGATTTTTTGTATTGTATAGGTGTCATTTCTATATGTTTTTTAAAAAGGGTATTAAAGGTGCTTTTAGAACCAAAACCACTTTCATAAGCGATACCTTCCATACTCAAATGTTGTTTTTTTGGATTTTTAAGAAGTGATTGGCTATATTCTAATCTAAATTTATTTACATAGGTATAAAAATTCACATTATAATTGGTATTGATAACAAATGATAAAATATGTGTCCTTGTATTTAATTTTTTGGAAAGTATTGATAATGAAAGATTTTTGTTTAAAAATGGTTGTTGTTCTTCCATTAATTTTTCTAGATCATTAACTATTTCAAGTACTAAATTTTTATCTATAAGCTCTTCTTTTTTAATATCGTTTATTTGTGGTGATTCATTTTCAATAGCTTGGATGTGTTTTGGTTTTAATTCAAATATTTCTCTTTGCTGTACAATATGATAGCCGCTATAAAACAAAATAAGTAATAACATAAAATTGAAAAAATATACAAAGTAATTATCTTCATAACTTATTTCAAAAACTAAATGAATTATTAAGAGTAACGGAAATACAAGAACTAAATTATAAAGCCAATTTAAACTTACTCCTTGTTTATTAGCGTGAAGTTTTAAAACATTTTTTTTATGTGTAAAGAGCATCTTTATTACAAAATAGAAAATGATTACAGAAAATAAAAAAAGCACAATTATTGAAAAAGTATCTAAAGTTTCATAGTTGTTTTCTAAAAATAAACGTTTGGTTTCAGTACTATTTAAAAATACCCAAACCATAACCACCAATATAGAAGGAATAAATAGTAGATAATGTTTTTTTAAGAAATGATTAGGCGTGTTCACAAAGTGATATACTGATAAATAAAGAAATGAAGGAATAAGGAAATTGATACTTTCAAGGACAATATCTATACCAAACCATTCTTCAAAAAAATATTCT
>JAAEPP010000400.1 GCA_024232495.1 Flavobacteriaceae bacterium | reverse complement strand
TAGATTTAAATGGGATGCTACATTTTTACGAATTAGAAGATATTTGTAATCATGAAATAGAAAATGCCTTTATTAAGCATACCCATTGGAATTCAAATAAAGCCAGACCCATCGTTATTAGTAATAGTCTAGAATTAGAGAGAATTTTTGAAAGTAAGCAAACTTATAAAGGAGTAACAGGAACAGCAGGTGGCTTTTATGGTCCTCAAGGAAGAGTATTGCGTTTGGCAATTCAAGATTCAGAATTAAATAATAAAATGAATAGTTTTTTGTATGATGGTTTTCGAATTTCTAATCTAGAAATGGAAACAGCCACCATATACGGTTTATCAAAATTATTAGGACATAATGCACTCTCCTTAAATGCTATTATCGCCAACAGAGCAAATGGAACTTTTAGTAAAAATCCCGCTAAAACAATTGAAAGTTTAATTCTATATACACTAGACCGACTTGTCAGATAAAGGAATCAAAAATCGTTACTTCAACAATAAATGACTGAACGGATGTAAGTTTCTGACAGACAGTTTCTTAAATTTTTTTCAAAAAAAAACGCAACCATTTTTTTAAAATTACATCTAATTAGTGTTAACAATTTAGAATATGAAAATAACATTAATCATTATTGGGACATTATTAGTAGCTAATTATTTATTATTACATTTTAGCTGTAACGATCCTGAGTCTCACATGCCAGAAGACGAATAGAATATTTAAATCCAATTAATTTGTGGCTTTCCTACTTCCGAAAGATAAATATTAGTTGCACTAAAGTGTTTATTTCCAAACCAATATCCCCTATTTGCACTCAAAGGCGATGGATGTCCACTAGTCAAAATTAAATGTTTTTTTGAATCAATCTTACTTCCTTTTTTCTTTGCATAACCACCCCATAACAAAAAAACTAAATTTTCTTTTTTTTCTGATAAAATAGAAATAACAGTATCTGTAAACTTTTCCCAACCCTTATTTTGATGACTGCCGGCTTCGTTTGATTTTACTGTCAATGTAGCATTAAGTAATAAAACTCCTTGATTTGCCCATCTTTCCAAGTTTCCATTTTTAGGATATGGGATTAACAGGTCAGATTCAATTTCTTTAAATATATTTTTTAATGATGGAGGATGTGATATGTCTTCATTAACAGAGAAACAAAGTCCATTAGCTTGATTTGCTCCATGATAAGGATCTTGTCCTATAATCACCACTTTGACATCACGAAAAGGAGTATGATTAAACGCTGAAAATATTAATTTTCCTGGTGGAAAACACCTGTAAGATTTATATTCATCCTTTACAAATTGAATTAAATTTTGAAAATAAATTTTTGAAAACTCTTCTTTTAATTCTTCGTTCCAACTTGTTTCAATATTTACATTCATTATTATTACTTTTGAACAAAATTACAAATAAGAAAAAGATAAAAATTCATAATATTTTAAAAAAAATAAGACAAGAGTGGCATTTAATAGAAAAATATCGTTTCCCACTGCTCACAGTATATTATTAATTATTGCCGGTCTGGTGGCAATTCTTACCTGGTTGATCCCTGCGGGTCAATACGATCGATTATCTTACAATAAAGAAACCAATTCTTTTCATTGTAATCACTTAGGTAACGATAAAATACTAGTGGCAAATCAAAATACTTTAGATTCATTAAACATTCAAATACCGATAGAAAAATTTACCAACGGTGATATCTGGAAGCCAATTAGTATTCCGGGGACTTATCACAAATTAGATGCTAGTCCACAGGGAATTATAGCTTTTATAAAATCTCCCCTCAAAGGAATCATGGGAGTTTCCGATATTATTTTATTAGTTCTTATTATTGGTGGCTTAATTGGTATAGTCAATGCTACAGGAGCTTTTGAAGCTGGCATTTCATGGCTAGCTGCTGTTTTGAAAGGAAAAGAATATGTATTAATCATTTTAGTTACTACCTTAATAGCTATAGGTGGAACTACCTTTGGATTAGCTGAAGAAACTATTGCATTTTATCCCATATTGATTCCCGTATTTTTAGCAGCTAAATACGACGCTATTGTTCCACTTGCATCTATCTATGTTGGTTCTGCTATGGGCACCATGGCATCTACTGTAAATCCTTTTAGTACTATT
>JAAEPP010000399.1 GCA_024232495.1 Flavobacteriaceae bacterium | reverse complement strand
GCGGAGGCGAGGGTCGGACCTCTCCAGCGCCGGCCGCGACCCGCCGAACAGGACGGTCAGGTTGGAGGCGGCGGCGCTGTAGAAGATGAGGTGACAGGCGGCCAGCGGCTCGGCCCACTCCCTCGTGATGTCCTGGATGTGTTGTCGGCGCTGCCCTGGCTGCCGCCCTGCTTGGCCCGCACGGTGTAGATGTGGAAGGTCTTGTGCACCCAGAGGTCCCCGGCGCGGAACACGGCCCCGGCGAAGTGCCCGCCGCCCGCAGTTCCTCCCAGCCCGGCAGGTCCCGCCCAGCGGCCAGGAGGCAGCGGTGCACGGCCGTCAGCCGTCTCCAGCACCACGCGGGCCTCCGGCACCCTCCTTCACCTCCTTCACCTCCCTCTCCACCCTGGCGCCCTCCTTCACCTCCCTCTCCACCCCGGCGCCCTCCTTCACGAATCACTCGAGGCTGTGGTGCTGTCAGAATATCCTCCCGTGCGCATGCGCGGCGGCCGGCGGCGGGCCGTCTCTCATTGGCTGAGCCATCCGGCCTCCGCGGCCACTCATTCGCCGACACTGCCGGGCGTCGCCGCCTCTCATTGGTCGAGCTATCCGGAGCTAGCCAATCAGCTAATCAGAAAATAGGGGACACACACACAGACAGAAACGTTGAAACCTAGACCCGGCCCCAGCCCTCCGGGCGGGCCGGGTAAAAACACCACTTTGTCAAAGAAAATGTTGCAAACCTTAGATTTAAACATTGTCGCAATGGTATATATGCTACAGCATTTTCTGATAAACGAGCGGCCTTTGGCCACAGTGATACCCGCTAATGCATTGAGTCAATG
>JAAEPP010000398.1 GCA_024232495.1 Flavobacteriaceae bacterium | reverse complement strand
CGTTTTCGAAAAAGAGGCCACTCCAATTCGGCGATCGCCAAGTGGAAAACGTGGGGTCGAGCTTTGCGAAGAGATCGCTTCGCGTCGCGCAAACAAATTTGCCTAGTGGAAAACCGGCTTTAGTGAATTAAATCCGGAAAAGCAGTTGTGAAAAGCTCCTGGTTCCTATTGATCTCGGTCGGAAATGATGAACCTGTTTATAACATCTTTTTCGAATTATGAAAACGACAGTGCAATAAGGTACTGGAGTGAGCATGCAAGGAATAGATAGCAAGCAAAATCTACTGTTCAAACTTTTATAATAAATACAAGCTTAGGGCTAGTTGATAGTTTTTTTAACGTGCAGCTCTACACAACATGTTCAATTCTGAATCCTTGCTATGCAGTTCTAAAGTGAATATTGTGCTATTTTAAGTCCAATAAAGGGCATTATTTACAGGCTAGGGGATGAAACAAAATGGGAAAATTCCCAATAGAGATTTTAATCACTATTGATAATAGAGGTGTCTAGGTGCTCTCCAAAGGGGCAAGAGATGCGCACATTGCTAAGATGTAAATTCATATGATTTTTAAGAAAAGATACTTTAAGCAGAGCAGTTGAGAAATTTTGTTATTATAAGCAAAACCTTGGGAAACAATAGCGAGTCTAAAGAACAACAGTGTCGTAGATGATAAGCAGCCTACGGGACATTTTATAAATAATAGTCATGTTTTAACAAATAGAAATGTTCGAAACAATCAAAGTTTGTTTTAACTCCTCATAAAGTTTAGTGAAGATTGTCCCCCAAGAGATCACCTTACTTTCTAATAAAGCACATATTCCCATGGAATAATCTTTTTGCTATTCCTCTAAATAGCAGAAACATACATATTACAAGAGTTCTGTCCGTGGTAACGTTTTAAACAGAAAAATGATGTTTTTCAAAAACCTACCCAGAAGCAACTATTAAGAGTATCATAATTTTGAAACGAACTTTGTATTTCTTCTATATAAAGTTAATTTGCCAAAACCAAGAAAAGGTCCTTCTTAGCAAGTCAGAGGTGGTAATAGAAGCTAAAGAGGAACTTTGAATAATATGCGTGAGACAGTCTATTAAGTTTGTAATTTGTTTGAAACTGTCAAAAACTATTTTGAAACTAGTCATGTTAATTTCATGGCATTTGAAATTGTTTTAAAACGGGCAATTTTAGTTTCATCCATCAAAAACTAAGTTGAAATTTGAAATTTCCATATTTAAAAATTAAGCTGAAATTCCTTCATTTTTTGCTGTGTGACTGCAACCACTTGTTAATTGACTGGTTTATGAAATTCTCATCAATAAGTGTGAAAACGTCAGCCCAGCTAGCTCAGTCGGTAGAGCATCAGACTCTTAATCTGAGGGTCGTGGGTTTGAGCCCCACGTTTGGCGTTCATTTTGTACAATGACACTTGCAATGCTGATTGCAACTACTTGTTAATTGACTGGTTTATGAAATCCTGCATCAATAAGTGTGAAAACATCAGCCCGGCTAGCTCAGTCGTTAGAGCATCAAACTCTTAATCTGAGGGTCGTGGGTTCAAGCCCAACGTTGGGCTTTCATTTTGTGCCATTATATTTGACATGCTGATTGCAACTACTTGTTAATTGACTGGTTTATG
>JAAEPP010000397.1 GCA_024232495.1 Flavobacteriaceae bacterium | reverse complement strand
TGTAGAAGCCTCAAATCTCTAATTATCTAGCTGTCGCCTTCTAAATTGTAACTTTTTATGTGAAAAATGTAGAAGAGGACAGCTGCATAATAAGAAATCCGAGGTTTCTAATGTTTAATTTGCATGCTTAATATCAAGGATCTTCATATCATAAAAGTGTGGATTTATATCAGAAAATGGACGAAAGCTGGCTTTTTGCAGTTCAGTGATGCTCTCATTTATAAACTAACTGTGCAGTCCAGTCAAATAAATCATGGTGGCAGAAAACACACACAAGACAGGGGCATACCTGCTGGCAGGGGGCCAGAGGGGCCCGGACCCCCCAATAATTGTCAAATTCTATTGTTCTTATGTGCAATTCCTATTGTTCTATTGTTTTAAAACAATAGGTGCCCCCAAACAATTTTCCTTCCTACGCCCCTGAGAAAAGAGAAAATAGTTTGCAATACACAATGACATCAATCCCAGTATTTCATGATTTTCCACCAAGCTCAGCTGCCAAAATCTAATTTTTTATGATTTTTTTCTCTGCAGTTGTCAGCATGAATAATTTGCACAAATAATTTCTTTCAAATTAAAAGATATATGCCTCAAAGTCAATTGTCAGGTCAGCTTTATTTGCTCACAGGCAACCAGAGAGAATATTTTCTGTTAAATTAACCTAAATCATAGCATTCGATTTTGTACTTTTTTGAACACTCCAAAAAATTTCTGTGAAACTTTCTGCAAATTTTTCCACCCAAAACATTTTCTGGGAACTACGTTCCCAGGTTCCGATACTTTTTCCACCTCTGGGGCACTACTAATTTGAGAGTAGTTAAGCTAACAACAAGCTAACTCTTAAACCCTTCAATCTAATCATGTATAAAAAAGCCGTATTTTCGAAAACCACTGGTTTCGATTGCTAAAGTATATTTAAAAATAATGGAAATCTTGTTTTTGATGGTTTATG
>JAAEPP010000396.1 GCA_024232495.1 Flavobacteriaceae bacterium | reverse complement strand
TCCGCACCACCGCCGCCCAGCGCGCCGCTGAGGAGAGGATTGTCCTTCAGCAGCTGCACGGGGTAAGGAGATTTGATTAGTTGGCCCATTTTGCCCCCAGGAGTTCGATGTGACGACCTTCACTGGATGGTATGGGGAACAACTAACCAGGCTCCTCTGGGAGCACACGTTTGCCTCCTATGAAGGTTACAAGTGGCTGGATGCCCCCGAGGGCTTCATCTTCTTCGCCCTGAAGCGGAGCGTCATCCTCAAGCACGAGCTGGTGTATAGGAAGCAGCGCAAGAACCGGCGGGACCAGGCGAGGAGGCTGGATAAGGCCGCCTTCAAGGTGCTGTTCGCCCGGCTGACACTGGCGGCCGAGGTGGCCGGCGCCGCCGCCCCTGTTTGGGGCAGGCAGGAGGCGGCCTTCCAGGCCAAGAGGGACCATGAGGCCAGGTTCCAGCCCGGCTACCTCGGCTCCCCGGAGGAGAGGATGACGGAGCTGATGGCTAGGATGGACAAGGTCAAGACCCTGAACGACATCCCCCGGACCAAGTATAATGGTGACAAGAAGTTGACCGCCACCCAGAACTTCATGGCGTACTGTGCTACAGAGAGGGCGACTCCACTTGTGGGATGCTCTCACAGCGCCGACATCACCCTCCAGCAGCAGCTGTTGGAGTTGGTCGAGG
>JAAEPP010000395.1 GCA_024232495.1 Flavobacteriaceae bacterium | reverse complement strand
TGATTTAATTAATATTTATCGAAAATTAAATGAGAACCTTGACTTGCATTATCCGAGTTAAATTGAGCGAATGTATTTACATAATGTAATCTTTCTTTAATTTCTTCTTCTGAAGGGTCTTGATAATAAATAGGAATTCTATGTCCGATTTGCCACACAGTGCCATAGTTTTCCCAATTCATACCTTCTTGAAAAGATGATTCCATATGTTGTTTAAAATAATTCGCATTTAACCCCAAAAATGGAATAAAATTTTGGCTTCTTCCTTTTCCTTTTAAAGCATTTTGAAGTCTTTTCCGATAATTTGTTACATAATAATCCTCATTGCATTCTTTACAAGCATGCTTTATTTTACCATGGTCACATAAACGACCACCACAACCTTTCTTACCACAATCACATATACATTTTCGCTTTTTCGTATTTTTACAGTAATTAGACCCTGAACCTTCCATGTCACAATTAGGATCTCGACAGTTCGCTACAGTCAAGCCTGATCCACATCGACATACTTCATGGTCTTTTGGAGTTCTATATTTATTTCTACAGTGCTCATTTTCCTTGCAACGATAAATCCCTTTGCCATGTTCACAGCAATATTCACGTATTTCTCTCCCATTTCTAATTCTAATATAAAAATGCCTTTCACTTTCTTTATCATAATTTAAAGGTCTTTGTCTATCTATTTTTCCTTGATTACTCATTTTTAGTTATTTTATAATAGAAAAGTATTTTTAAGAAAGAAAAATTTTTATTAAGGTTTTGAAAATTTTATATTTTAATATTTGAATTTCTGATTAAATTGAAACTAGATTCACGTCCTCTTACTTATATATATATAATATAATATAATAGGGAGGACGTGAATCTAGTTGCAAAAATCTAGTTTCAATAAAAATAAAAAATAATATTTTAAAACAAAACTCGATTGAAATAAAGATGAATACTTTATCAGCTTATAATTTCGTTTATAATTTTAAAAAATATAATAATACTTATAAACCTAACGAAAAATGGGGAGAGCGCGTTTATTTTAGTTCAAAAGATGTTCCAAAAGTAGAATCATCTTGGATAAAATTAGCTTGGACAAAACCAAATGGTGGAAAACAATTTCATGCATTTTCAACTTTACAGAATTTTACAAATTTCATGAGTCGTGTTCCTAAATTAGATCGTCATTTTGAAGAAGTATTGGAAGAAAATAGGCCACAAAAGTTTCATATGGATATTGAATGTGACTATTTCGAAAATATAGATAATATCGATAAATACTTTGATTTCCTTACTGAATATTATGAAAAACATTTTCTAAATCATCTTTTAATATTTTTTAGACATCATTATAATTTTCCTGTTTCTTTAAATAATTTTAAAGTTTCATATGCAATTAAAAAAAGAGCAAAATGGAGTTCGCATTTAGTGCTTTCAAATTTAACTTATTTTGAATCAAGAAAAGACTTGACTGTTTGCGCTTTAGCATTGGCAAAATACTTGGATGAAATAGATGATCCACTTTTTACTAAATGGTATATTGGAAACGACAATAAGCATATTATTGATTATAACATATATTCAATAGGAAAACGTAATATGAGAATGCTAGGTTCTTGTAAAAGATTAAAAAGAGGAGAAGGAAGGAAACCTTGGATTGAAATGAGACCTTTGTTGCCAATGGAATCTCAAAAGAATGATAACTTTCTTGATTACTTAATTACTGTAAATGAGGATTTATTGAAATATAATAAATTAAAATTAGATAGTAAATATTTCTCATCTTTATCTAGTTGGTATATAAATCAAATTAAGAATAATGATACACCAATTAAACTTCAACAAGCTTATGGAATTATTAATCCTAGGAATAGATTATATTCGACCGAATCAATTTCTTTAAATAGACAAATATCAGACTCAACTGTTTTGCCATCTAGAATATTAAGAGATAAAAGAAGAATACATATGGCTAATCTTTTAAAAAAGATTGATACACTTGATAACTACGAATACGTTTTAGGAAATGATTCTAGGATACGACAAGAAAAATATAAAGCTAATAAAGAATTAAAATTGAAATTTTATAAAATCGCTGAACATTTAGCAATTACAATTGCTAATTATCTTCATCCTGGTCAAAGGATAATGCCAAATCAAAATGTGGATCCATTAATTGGTGAAGTAGTTAAAATTGGAGTTGATACTTTTGTCAATGATGAAAATGGTACCCGAATGTTAAGAACAAAAGAATCAGGTGAAATAGTCGACCAAAGAATGTGTTTCTGGTCTTTTGATCAAAATGATAATTCTGATTCACCATGCCAATCTGGTCAACATCAAGCAAAAATTACAGTTATGGCTGATTATTCTGTTGAATACTTTTGTCATGGTTGTAAAAAGAAAGGTATTGCCGTTTATCCACCAATAAAATCATCGAGAATTAGACCAATTATTCATAATAAATCAGCACCTATTTGTTACGAAGGAAAAAATCCGAATCAAGATGAAATTTATATCGATTATGGAAAAACATTTTCAGATAGAGAAAATAGATTTTTTATGCAAGATATAAAACCATTACCAGGTGGTGACTTATATGACGCATCAATTCAAAGAACAATTATATTAAGAGGAGGAATGGGAGCAGGTAAATCCACTGT
>JAAEPP010000394.1 GCA_024232495.1 Flavobacteriaceae bacterium | reverse complement strand
GCAAAAGACGAATTGTTCCCAGATTTTTTTAAGAAAAAAAATAAAAAAGGAGCTCCAGTAAACGGATTTGTGATCGGAGGTATATTATCATCTGTTGTAATGTCCTTAAATTATACAGAAGGATTGGTCGAGCAGTTTCAATTTATTGTACAACTGACCGTAATGGCTACGTTACTACCTTATTTATTTACTGCGGCGTCTTATTTACTTATTATAATTGAAAAAAAGTTTGAAACAAAAAGTTGGTTTAAATCTTTGGTGTTAGCAACATTGGGGTTTTTGTATTCATTTTGGGCTATTTATGGTTCTGGACCCGAGACAGTATATTACGGATTTTTATTATTATTGACGGGTATACCCGTGTATGTTTATATGAAATGGATAACTACAAAGAGAAATAAATGAAAACCACTTATCATTCAGAATATTTAAAATTAAACACTGTTTTTATTAAACCTGCAAACAATGCATTTGTCTCTGAACATATTCTTAAAGAACAATGGAGAGCTCATAATTTTTTAGATCAGCCAGATTATAAAAAAACACTAACAGAGTATGATTTTTTTAGAAAAGCACTCCAAAAAAATGGAGCCACTCTTTATGATTTTCCCTTTAATGAAAATGTCTCCATTGACTCTATTTATTGCCGAGATGCATCTATTGCAACAGATTTTGGAATGATTATATGCAATATGGGTAAAGAGACTCGCATAAACGAACCCGCAGCTCAGTTAGAGATATTTAAAAACAATGCCATTCCAATTTTAGGAATCATTGAATCGCCAGGAACTTTAGAAGGAGGTGATGTTGCCTGGTTAGATGAGAAGACATTAGCTGTTGGATACACGTATCGCACTAATGAACATGGAATTAAACAATTAAAAAATTTACTAGAACCGAAAGGGATTGAAGTTCTTGTAGCTAATTTACCTCATTACAAAGGAATTTCAGATGTGTTCCATTTAATGTCAATTTTAAGTCCAGTAGCTAGAGATTTGGCAGTGGTATATTCACCATTAATGCCCATAAAATTTAGAAATGAACTCATAAAAAGAAAGATTCAATTAATCGAAGTGCCTGACGAAGAGTTCGAATCAATGGGATGCAATGTTTTGGCAATTGCCCCCAAGGAATGTTTGATGGTAGATGGGAACCCCAAGACCCAAAAAGCCTTAATCAAAGCAGGCTGTAAAGTAAGTATTTACAAAGGAGAAAATATTAGTGTTTTTGGTGGAGGAGGCCCCACTTGTTTAACAAGACCAATGCTCAGAGAATTATAATTTCAAGTAAAAATCTTTTACTAAATTTTTATACTTCTCTGTATAATGATGTCTGGAGTTTTCAAGGATTAATTCTTCGACACTTACTTTAGAATTGACTAATGAAAATTCAATTAAACTTCTTTTAATTTCTGAATTAATATTTCCTTTTACTCGACAGATTTTATTTGGGAACAGATGATGCTCTGATGCAATTGATATAAAATTAGTTTCTTCTTTAAAAGGAATGATTAATGTAAAAATTCCATGCGAAGAAAGTAATTTAGAAACAGCTTTAGTTAGATCTTTAAAAGACAGACTATCTGTAAATCGAGCTTTATTTCTCGCTTTATTTTCAGATTTAAAATTGTCATTATAAAAAGGAGGATTAGAAACAATTAAATCATACTTGTCATCTATCTCCAACGCAAATTGTTGTGCGGACGTGTGATAACAAAACAATCGATCTCCCCAATCAGAAGCTTCAAAATTATCTACACATTCTTCGTAGGCATTTTCTTCTAATTCGACAGCATCGATAGTTTCTGACAAACTACGCTGTGCTAATAGTAAAGATATAATTCCAGTTCCGGCACCAATATCTAAAATAGACAGTGGTTGGTTGTCTAAGGAGGTCCAAGCTCCTAAAAGCACACCGTCGGTACCAACTTTCATAGCAGAGCGCTCTTGTTTTACTGTAAATTGTTTAAATGTAAATTTCATTTTAAAATAAAATAAAATATTAGAGGTAAATATCAATTAATCCCTCTGGCACCGCAAGAATTATTTTTTTTTGCTCTCGGTCTACATTTTTTATAAAATCGTCGATTAATGGAATTAAGATTTCTGAACCGTTTCTGTCAATTTCAAGAATAGCCTGATTAGTGGTGTCGTTAACTCCTTTAACAATTCCAACAAGTCCAAAAGATAAATCTTCAGCCTCGAAACCAACTATTTCGTGGTAATAAAATTTATTACCTGTTAGTTGAGGTAAAAATTCAAGGGGTAAATAAAGTTCACTTTTTAGTAATTTGTCAGCGTCTTCTTCACTATCTATATCTTCAAATTTTACTCGTAAAAGTGTTGATTTATGTAATGAGGAGCGTTCAATAAAAAATGGAATCAAGCTTTTATTTTTATCAATAAAAACTGATTCCATTTTAGTGTAAGTACTAGGATCGTCTGTATCTAGTTTTACTAGTAACTCCCCTTTAAAACTATATTTTTTAACAATTTTGCCTAAGTAGAAACAGTCCTCCTTTTGCATTGATAAAAAATTATTCTTCTTCTTTTGCGGTTTCTTCTACCGCTTCTTCAGTCGCTGAAACCTCAACTACTTCTTCAGTTGTTTCTTCTGCTTGATCAGTCGATGACGCTTCTGCTGTTTCTTCTTCTACTTCCTCAACAGGACTAGCGTCAGCAATACGTTGCTCGTTGACTGCTTTCTCTGCAGCTAAGGCATCTGCCTTTACTTTTGCTTCCGCATCATTTAATTTTGAGCGCTTAGCTTCAACTTCTTTATTTTTACCTTCTAACCAAGCATTAAATTTTTCTTCAGCTTGTTCAGCAGTGAAGGCTCCTTTTTTAACTCCTCCGGCAAGATGTTTTTTTAACATCACACCTTTGTATGATAAAATAGCTCTTGCTGTGTCAGTTGGTTGTGCTCCATTATCTAACCATTGAACGGCACCATCAATATCTAAATTGATTTCTGCAGGGTTAACATTTGGATTATAGGTTCCTAGTTTTTCTAGGTATTTTCCATCTCTTTTTGAGCGGCTATCAGCAGCTACAATCCAGTAAAAAGGTTTTCCTTTTTTTCCGTGTCTTTGTAATCTAATCTTTACGGGCATATTTATTAATTTTTGAGGTTCTCGACCTCGGTTTATAATTTAAGTCTGCAAAGATAATCTTTTTTTATAATGAAATTCGATAGTTTGAACTTTTTCTTTACATTTGTGAAAACCCAATGTACCTGACTTCGCTATGAAAAACCTCATCACTCTTTTTTTTGTATTTTTTATTATTAGTAGTTGTCAAAAATTAGAGACAAATTCTCCTGCTTTTCAAGCCAGTGTTGAAGATGTTTTTTTTAAAGCTGATCAAGCGGAGGCAAACTACTTTCAAAATGAGGATTTTTTTGTTCTTCAAGGAAAAAGTAGTGACGAGATCATAACCTTAAGAGGAGCCAATTTGGTTGAAGGCGCCAATATTGATTTTGGCGAAGATTCTGAAAACTTTGCTATCTATCAGAATGCGAATGGAACGATTTATTCTACAACAATACCCGGAGGTGAGGGAAGAATGAAAGTCAATGAAATTTCTTTAGAGGATCAAACCATAACTGGCGAATTTAATTTTAAAGCAATCTCCATAAGTCAAGATACTTTAGAGGTGAAAAGAGGCGTTTTCTATAAGGTAGTTTACGAAAATGAAATTGGAAATGGCAGTAATGCGGGAAATTTCACAGCAGAACTTAATGGAGGAGTATTTGTCCCTTTAGACACTTTTGCAATTGATAATGGAACTGATATTGTGATTAGAGGTGTTATTAATTTAGATGAAATAATTTTAGTAATCCCTGCTGACACATTAATAGGAGTTTATGAGTTGCCTCTGGAAGGGTTTTCAGCTAGGGTTTCGGATGGAATGGATACAGAGGATGCCATCAATGGAGAAATCAATATTTTATCTTTTGACACTTCGGCAAAAATAATAACAGGGACTTTTCAGTTTCAAACTCCTACCAACACGGTTAACGCTGGACAATTTGATGTGACCTACCAATAATACTGGGTCTATTGCTCTCCTGCCAAAAAGTTAACAACTCTTAATAAAATTTAACTTATTTAAAAGGTGATTTTTATACTTTTAAGGCACTAGATTTTTGAGATAGTAAAACACAAATTAACCTTCTTACTTTTTTATGTTTTTAATATTTGATACCGAAACTACTGGGCTACCAAAACGATGGAATGCTCCACTATCCGATACGGAAAATTGGCCTAGATGCATTCAAATAGCTTGGCAGCTACATGATAATAATGGAGTTTTAATTGAACATGAAGATTACTTAATACAACCTGAAGGATTTAATGTTCCTTATGATGCTGAGAAAATTCATGGAATATCTACAGAATTAGCATCAAAAGACGGTGTTCCTCTAAAGGATGTAATTAAAAGATTTCAAAAAGCACTATCAAAAACTAAATTTATTGTTGGCCAGAATTTAGGATTTGATAATAATATTATGGGCGCTGAGTTTATTCGGTTAGGAATAGAAAATCCTTTACCTAATTACCAGGTATTAGATACTTGCACCGAAACAACAGCCCAATTATGTCAGCTACCCGGGGGCAGAGGAGGAAAATTTAAACTTCCTACTCTTTCAGAGCTGCATACCTTTCTTTTTAATCATCCATTTAGTGAAGCGCACAATGCTACTGCCGATGTAGAGGCAACTACCCGTTGTTTTTTGGAGTTAATTAGAAGAAAAATTTATTCTGCGGATGAATTGCAAGTTGAGCCAGATTATTTTGAAACATTTAATAAATTCAACCCAGAACCCATTAAGCTAATAGGCTTAAAGCATATTAATTTAAAAAAAGCTTCCGATAGAATAAGAAAAGAAATTGCATCTATTTCAAATGAGGAGGAGGTGTCCTCAGATACGATAGATAAAAATATTGCGGGATTAGAAAAAGTTTCATTTGCTCATCTACACAATCATTCTCAGTTTTCAATATTACAATCTACTTCCAGTACTCAAAATTTAATAAAGGCAACAGCAGATAACAATATGCCTGCGGTAGCACTGACCGATTCTGGAAATATGATGGGTGCTTTTCATTTTGTAATGCAAGTCAATAATTACAATAAAACTCTAAGTGAAGAGGATTCATCAAAAAAAATAAAAGCCATTGTAGGCTGTGAGTTTTTTGTTTGCGAAGATCATTTAAATAAAAATCATAAAGATAATGGCTATCAAATTGTCTTATTGGCAAAAAATAAAAAGGGCTATCATAATCTAGCAAAAATGTCATCTATTGCTTTTACAGACGGTTTTTATTATGTTCCTAGGATTGACAAAAAAATTATTGAGAAATACAAAGAAGATATTATGGTTCTCTCTGGAAGTCTTTATGGGGAAGTGCCAAGTAAGATTTTAAATATTGGTGAGAAACAAGCGGAAGACTCTTTAATTTGGTGGAAAGAAACTTTTGGAGAAGATTTTTATATAGAG